>DASWJH010000095.1 GCA_036397255.1 Nitrospiria bacterium | reverse complement strand
GGGCAAGGGTCAAGTCAAAGTCATTCTGTGGTTGAAGCCTTTGAAGTATTAGAGGTTCCTGCAAAATCCAGTTCGTCATTCCCGAATGGTTTTATCGGAAATCCAGGATTCAAAAAATCAACATCTTCTGGATTCCCGCTTTCGCGGGAATGACGGGAAGGGCCTGGATTTTCGCTTTCCCCTGCCTGCAAGTGCCCGCCGGACAGACGGGTAATGACGAAATTTACCCACTCACTTCCACGATGAGCCTGTATTTTTTATTCATTTTCATCGATGAGAAAAAAAGGAGAATTTTTTTATAATTGGATGGGGGGGTATGTCCAATTTATTTAAAAACTTTCATTTTGATTGGAGGAAGGCATTGTTTCGTTGCTTGAAGGCAATGGTGAGGTTTTTCGTTTCTCTACTTTGACAACAGTGGGATCGTTAACGAAAGGTTCATAACCCTTTAATCGTAAGGTAATGGTATCTCCCTCTTTTACGAGCAGGTTAATTTCCGCAACCTTTTGTTTGAATTTTGCTAAAATGGCACCCTGATCTGTTGAAACGGTAATGAGCAAACCCTCCTCCTCCATCTGTTTTTGTTCTACTTTCCCTTTAACATCCTCGGTTTTCCCTTGAACAAACTGGGGGAGGTAGGGACCCAAATAACGGGGTGCCAAAATGGGCCCACTCAAGCCAAGACCAAACCCTATAATAAAAACAAATATGATTGCCCAGCGTCTCATTCTCCCCTTCCCTCCAATATTGTTTTAAAGAATATGAAAACCTTAACTTAATAAATTTTTATCCTCTTGATCTAACCCGTATCATTTTTTGAAACTCCAAGGTAGGCATCAATCTCTTGCCGTTCTTCAGTTGTTAAATCTTGATTGGAAATAAAATAAGACTGGTTTGGGGTCAGAGGAAAAACCACTTTTGAAAGCTTCCGATCAAGCTGGTTACAGTCCAAAACCGATAGAGGCACCAAAGAAACCTGAAAACACCAACCCACCAATCGGGAAGCCAGGTTAGAACGGATCTCCAGATCTAGCTGTTTGGGGAGGGAAATCGTCGTTAAACGGTAACCTCCTTCGGTTCGAACCAAACGGACTCTGGCGTTCAACACTTTTTTCTGAAGGGGAACAAGAACCTGGTCCTCCAATTGGCTATTCAACCCCGCCAAACCAACCTCCGCCACCAAGTTACCCGATCCTTGAAACTCCAATTGCAGGTTGGCTTGATGGGTTTCATCCTGGTTAGGTTGAAGGAACAAGGAATGTTTTTTCAGGGTCATCAGCTGCCGGGGAGATTTAAACTGGATCATGAGGGGGCCTTGCTGAACCGAACCTATTTCTGCTGTGAGGTCTTGATAGGTTTTGTTGAACCGGTCAAAGATAAACATTTTACCTGTTTTGGCTATTCCCAAGGCGGGAAAATAAACTCCTAACATCAATAAGAAGGTTAGAATCAGACCCATTCCGGTAATGGTCAAAAAAAGCCTTTTTCGTGGAAAGAAACGTTTCATTTTTCCCTTTTTATTACGAACAGGAATTTAAATTTCGAATTAAAAAAACTTCTTGGCTTCTCCTCTCCTCATTCCCCAATAAAACAGGAGAAACCTTAAACGGGTTTATCTTAGTCTTTTCCTAAGCCCCTGTAAAGGGTTGACGATGCCCCGGAAATTTTTTATTCCGCGTTTTCAATCGGCTTCAAGACCCCTTTGGCTTTTGAGAACTCTAACCCGTATTCCTCATCCCTGAGGCAATGCAATTAATTGTCATGAGAATGGCATGAATCAGTTTTTTCTGATCGGACCTGGAACCCGATCGAAGCTTCTTTAACAAATTCACTTGAAGGTAATTGATGGGATCAATAAAAGGGTTTCTTAATTGAATCGACCGTTTTAAAACCGGATCATTATCCAAAACCTCTCGTGTGCCCGTGATCCTCTTCAAAATTTGGACGGTTCGATTGTACTCATCGCGAATTTCTCCGAAAATTTCCTTTCGTAAGCGGGTATCATTGACCAATTGAGCATAGGCTTCCGCAATGTGCATGTTGGATTTAGCTAAGGTCATTGAAACATTATCAATCAGATTATAGAAAAAAGGCCATTCGCGATACATCTCAGATAACAAAGCCAGACGTTTCCTCGGAGAAGGATGGAGATAGGCCTCAAATGCGGAGCCGAGAGGAAACCATCCCCCTAATAAATGCCGGCTTTGGGTCCACCCAAAGTTCCAAGGAATGGCTCTGAGATCTTCAAACCGTTCTTCCCCCCTCCTGAAAGCGGGACGCGAACCGATTTTCATCCGAGCAATTTCCGTAACGGGTGTTGCTTCCTTAAAATACCGGTACATTCTCTCATCACAACCCTCTTTATAAAAACGGTAGGAAATTGTGGAAAGCTCCTCCATCACCTTTTCCCAGCGATCTTCTTTATTATTTTGTTTTTTGGAGGACCGGTTTGGCTCTTCGGTGGAAACACTGGCCTGTAAAACACCGGTCACCAAAAGCTCCAGATGGTGAAGCGCAGTTCCCTGGTTGGCATATTTTGAAGATATAACCTCCCCTTGTTCCGTGATTTTGATTCTCCCCCTCACGGTCCCTTTCGGTTGGGCAAGAATGGCGCGATGGGTAGGCCCTCCCCCCCGGCTTATGGCACCCCCTCGTCCATGAAAAAGAATCAAATGAACCCCTTGGCGCCTTGCGGATACTGAAAGGGTTTTTTGGGTTTTATAAAGTTCCCAGTTTGCGCATAAAATTCCAGCATCTTTGGTGCTATCCGAGTAACCTAACATTACTTCTTGGGCTTTTTCCCGCTCTTCAAGGTGTTTTCGATAGGCAGGATTCTGATAAAGTGCGTTCATAATCTGATCCGCCCTCTGAAGAGAAGAAAAGGTCTCAAAAAGAGGAACAGCATCCAATTTGGATGGATCAGCGGATAAACACAGACCAAACTGTTTTGCAAGAAGGAGAACGCTGAGAACATCGCTCACCCCCTCCGCCATGCTGATCACGTAGGCCCCCAGTCCCTCCGGGAGGACCTCAACGATTTTTCCAATAGCCCTAAAGGTATCCAGAACCTCTTGATTTTCAGGGGTCAGGGTAAGGTCATAAGGAAGAAGAGGCCGTGGGGTAAGAAGCTCCTGGGTCAGCCTTTTGATCTTTTCATCTTCACTCCTTTCTTCAAACCGATTATCAATTCCAACATTTTGAAAAATTTCCGCCATGGTTTTTCGATGCAAGCTTGCATCTTGACGAATGTCCAGCCGGGCCAAATGGAACCCAAAAACCCGGGCATTGATAACCAACGCTTCTATTTCCAAATCAGCAGGGCGGCCACCACGGTTTTCTCGAAGACTTTTCTGAACACATTCCAAATCAGCCACAAAACCCCGGGGGGAATCATAGGGGGGAATTTCAGGGTCCTCCGTTCTCACCCGATCCCCCCCGAGCCTAAATTCAAGTGAGTTCTGTGTGGCCATCAACCGGTTTAAAACAAATCCCAGTTTTTGCCGGTAAGGTTCGTAAGGGTTCCGTTGATGAATTTTCTCCGCAAGCCTCGGGGCCATTTGTGCATCCGCTTGTAGGGATTGTTTTAACCCCTCTGAGATGGAGATCAAGAGGTTTGAAGGACTTAGGCTCATAATCAAATTTTGAACCACCTCCCGATAAAGATTGAAAACAAGGTCCTTTTGAGCCCGAAGGGACCACAGGGTGGTTTCGGAAGAAACAGAAGGGTTTCCATCCCGGTCGCCCCCGATCCATGATCCAAAGCTCAGGAATGCAGGGAGATGTCCGGTAAAAGCAGGTTCCCTTTGTTGGATTAGCTTTCGGATTTCTTCATACAACAACGGGATTACAGAAAAAAAGGTTTCTTTAAAAAAGAAAAGTCCATTTTGAACTTCTTCCGCCACGGTAGGCCGCACCAAATGAATATCTCCGGTCTGCCAAAGCTTTGAAATTTCACTCAAAATGTTTTGATCAATCTGTTCCTTTTCCCGAGGGGTCCAAAGGGGATTTTCTTTTTTAAAAATAAGCAGATAAATTTTCCGGTGTTTTTCAAGTACAGTTTGGCGCTTCGCTTCAGTGGGATGGGCCGTGATAACCGGTCTTACATGTAATTTTTCAATTTGTTTCAAAACCCTCTGGATGGGAATTTTTTTCTTTTGAAGATCTGCAAAAAAAGCCTCCAAAGACCCTTCCACAAATTCTAAGCCTCGCTCCAGTTTCCGCCTTTTTTGCATGGCAAAATTCTCTTCCGCAATATTAAGCAAGTTAAAAGAAAGTTCAAAAGCAGAAACCATGTGTATGGCGGTAGAAAGATCGAGTTTTTGTATAACCTTTAGGAGGGATTTTTCTTTTTTTAAGGAATATTTGGCTTCCAGTTCCAAACACAATTTTCGGAGTTGTTCAACACGAACCCTAAGTTTTCCCCCCCCTTGCTCTAATATGACGAGCCCTAAAAGGTCTTCCAGGTAGTCCACATCGGATACCAGGCGTTGATCGGTAAAATCCAACCCGGTAAAAGAGTTTTTAAACCTCTGGGGGGGGTTTGGAGACATTGCTCAGGAAATGTAACAGTTAAAGAAATGAGAATCAAGGGTCAGGTGAAACCGGAACCTTTTCAATTTTAATAAAACGAACAATTGCCGCTTATTTTAATACAGGCTCATCGTGGAAGTGAGTGGGTAAATTTTATCATTACCCGCCTGTCCGGCGGGCACTTGCAGGCAGGGGAAAGCGGAAATCCAGGCCCTTCCCGTCATTCCCGCGAAAGCGGGAATCCAGAAGATATTGATTTTTTGAATCCTGGATTCCCGATAAAAACATTCGGGAATGACGAACTGGATTTTGCAGGAACCTCTAATACTTCAAAGGCTTCAACCACAGAATGACTTTGACTTGACCCTTGCCCTGTATGGACCTTAAACACTTTTTAACAGTTTTTACCCACTCGATTACACGAAGACCCTTAATACAATTCATTCCCCTCAACCCCATCCCCACCCAACCGTTCTCTCCCGTGTGGCGAGTCCAAAGCTTGTATTGGGCCTAAAGGGACAATCCGGGTCGGATTAATGTCATTATGGGTGAAGTAATAATGCCTCTTAATATGATCGAAGTTCACCGTATCGGATAGGCCATCGAACTGATACAAATCTCTGAGGTAAGCAAACAAATTGGGATAATCCGCAATCCGACGAAGGTTGCATTTAAAATGACCGTGGTAAACGGGATCGAAACGGATTAAGGTCACAAATAACCGCCAATCGGTCTCGGTTAAACGGCCCCCCAATAAATAGCGTTGACGGGCAAAGGTAGTTTCCAGTTTTTCAAGGGCGTCGAAAAGGCGTAAAACCGCTTTTTCGTATTCTTTTTGGGAGGTCGCAAAACCCGCCCGGTATACCCCGTCATTGATATTTTCGTAAATAAAACGATTCAGTTTATCAATCTCCTTGCGGAAGCCTTGGGGATAAAAATCGAGTTTGGATTCGGTAAACCGGTTAAATTCACTGTTGAACATACGCATGATATCATCATCAGAATTACTGACGATGCGATGAGTCTCCTGATCCCAAAGAACAGGAACGGTCACACGTCCCTGGTAGTTTGGATCCGTTGCGGTATAGGCTTCTCGGAGAAAATGAAAACCGTTGATCGGATCCTTAGAATGACCGGCTCCATCTCGAAAGGCCCACCCTTTTTCATCACGGATGGGATCAACAACGGTCATCCCAATCACCCCTTCCAGTTTTTTAAGTTTGCGCAGAATGATGGTTCGATGAGCCCAGGGGCAAGCCAATGAGACATAAAGATGATAGCGTCCTTTTACCGCTGGAAACCCAAAACGCCCATCTTCAGTGACCCAATTTTGAAAGGCATCCTCCTGACGTATAAATGCACCCGCTTGGCTTTGCTCTTTGGGGAATTGGGCTTTTGGGGTCATTTTGTTCTCCTTTTTCCTTTCAAGAAGGAAGTCCTATTTAAAATCTACAGGGGTACGGGGTTTCCTTAATTAGGCAAAATTTTAACCCAGGATATGTCCAGAAAAATCTACCCTACATTTTCTTGCTATTTTACAAATAAAATCCGTCCAATTACAATTCACATCAATGGCTTTTTGTTTGGTTCAAGTATTCCTGGTCACAACCATTTTCCCAAAGCTTATCGGAAAAAAAAATGAAACTCGGTTGTTTTTCCCAATACCCATGGCTACAATAGAAAAACAGGAAAACTTCCTGGGGACGATATTTTTGGTCACGACGGGGATTTTTCACGAGACTGGCCAAGACCTGGGAGGATGGAGGGTTTAATTTTTTTAATTGATGGCTAAAAGAGCAGCCTTTTCAGTAAAAAAACAGTCATTGCTGGAAATCATGATTTTATCTTCCTTAAAGGGAAAATATTTTCCTGCTAACCTATTCTTTATTTTTGAAAAAAAAAAGTAATCATCCTTTTTAGAAACCTTTAAATCTTTTTCACTATTTCAGGTTTGAGGGGAATTTTTACAACGAGTTATGCCCCTTTGGAATTATGAAAGTTGGTGTCAAACTTTCCCCCTAACCCAAATGCCACAAAGGCCTTCCCTGGGGGTCATTGAGAGGGATGGCCAAATAACCTTCCACTTGAGCTTTCCTTAACCATTGGTCTGAAGGAAATAATTCTTGGACCCCGGGAGGGGAAAAAGGCCAGGTTTCGGGCCACCACATGCTCACAAGGAGTCCCTTTTGTTTCATATTCAAAGGGGTGTCCATGCTCGGAGCCTGACCAAATGGTAATTAACCGGACTTTTTTACCCTCTATATCCGAAACCTCAGAAATGAAACCCCAGCGAACCTCAAGCAATGAAGCTAGATTTTTCACCAAGGTTCGGAAAAATTCATCACCTATAAAACCGCTGGTGGTTTCAATAATGGCTTTGGGAATTTTTTCCGCAAATGGATCTGAAACAAAGCCTTCTCCAAACCCTGGGGTTGAAAATGGGGAAAATTTAGATGTCATGGGGTGGTCTTCTTTCCCTTTTCAGTCTTTTTTGTACCTTATAATTTTCACCCTAAAGTATAAATAATAAGTCAAATAAAAATCAATCCTCATCCTTTTCCAAAGGGGTAAAAAAAAAGAGAATGCTAAAGGAGGGTTAGTTTCTTCACAATTTAAAAAGGCTATTATAACAAAAAAAAGGAAATGAATTTTACAATGAATTGTTTAAAAACCCCCAGAAATAGGGGCTTAGGAAAAAACCCGGATGGAAAACATTAGTAATAAGGGAGTTCTTGGGTTTTCTGTTTTAGCGTCTTTGGAAAGGAAACCCTTACCGTCTTGAATAAGAAGGCCTAAGGTTCTAAGGTTTAAACCGCACGGAAAATTAACTTTTAATATGATTAGATTTTTTCAACAAAAATTTTTCGAATGACTTCTTCAATCTCAACTTCTTCAATGGACAGGTCCTCAATGGGATGGTTCCCTAAAAGGATATGGGTGGTTTTAGCTACCTCCCCTTTTTTTACTTTTAGGATCACCTGGTGTGGATCATAATCCACCATCTCTCCGTAACGAGAAAAACCATCAAAGGTTATGGGTTCGGAAAATTGCATTTTAATGACCTTATGGTCTATATACCGGTCGGCCAAGTCTTTTAAACGGCCATCATACACAATGCTTCCATCATTTATCACCAAAACACGATCGCAAAGCCGCTCCACATCCCGCATATAGTGACTGGTCAGTAAAACGGTTGTTTTTTTTAAACGATTATATTCTTTCACAAAATCTCTGATCTTTTCCTGGGAAATGACATCCAAACCTATCGTGGGCTCATCCAGAAAAAGGACGCGTGGTTGGTGCAGTAAGGCCGCCACCAACTCACATTTCATTCGTTGGCCTAGAGAAAGTTGCCGAACCTGAATATCCAACAATTCTTGAAGATCCAAAAGATGGACCAGCTCCTCAAGTGTTTTCTCAAAAACCACGGGATCGACTTGATAAATATCACGATTCAGGGCAAAGGATTCTCGTGCAGGAAGATCCCACCAAAGTTGGTTTTTTTGTCCCATAACAATTGAAAATTGCCGCTGATAATCACGGTCACGGTTCCAGGGAGTAAAACCCAAAACCCGAACCTCACCTGATGAAGGGTATAAAATCCCTGAAAGGATTTTTAAAAGGGTGGTCTTTCCTGCACCGTTGGGTCCCAAAAATCCCACCAATTCTCCCTCTTCCAACGAAAAAGAAACATCTTTTACAGCCTTTCTTTGAAAGGTCTCTCTCCAAAAAAGGCCTTTAATAGAACCAAGGAGCCCGGGCTCTTTTTTGTAGGTTTCAAAGGATTTTGATAGATTTTTGATTTCAATCACTGGCATTATTCATTGCCCTTGTCCACAATCGCTAAAAGATAAACATTTTCCCAAGCTGGAAAACCCCAACCAGCGGGTTTGCTTTCCCTTATTGAACCTTCAGGATGGGAAAAACTTAAAAAGGATTAACTACTCGCAGAACTGTATCGTCGCAAACTCAATTTCCAGATAGTGCTCCCGATCAATAAAAAAACAGTGGCCACAAGGATTGAAAGAAAAACCAGGCCCCAATCCATTCGCCCGGCCAGAATGGAAGCCGGGGTGGTAGCAATCAGGCTACTTGGAATAATAAAGGTAAAAAAGGCTTTTCCAAGCCCATGGTAAATTTCTCTGGGATACCGAGCAGTATCCATAAAATAATAAACAACCGTATTGAGTTCTTGAGACTTCACCAACCAAAAAACTGCACTATTAATGGTCAGGCAAAAAGCATAATAAATGGCCAAAGAATTTACCAACATGAGCCCATAAAAAGGTATGCTGATCCAATTGGGTTGGGTTAAGTTAAAAAACCCATAAACCACCAATAAAAAACCCGTGATCCCTTCCCCCAAACTATCGGTAACGGAAACATGCCGAAAAGCAAGGTTGGCATTGGCCGCCATGGGCTTTACCAACAACCCATCGAATTCCCCTGTCCGAACGTAATCCCCAAGCTCTAAAAAGCCCTGCCGAAAAGTCATATAGGCAATTTGTCGAACCACACCGACGCTTCCCACCAGAATAAGGGTTTGATGGAAATTCCACCCTCCAATCTTTTCCACATTACTAAAAAGAATTGCAAAAAACATAACATTCACAACCATGAAAAAAATATCCATTCCAATAGAGATGATAAAATTCACGCGGTATACCATTTCATTTTTTAAATTGTGCCGCAAAAAAGACCCATATAAAAGAAAATACCACCAAATCGTCTTTGCCATGTCAATACCCCACTGCTTCATATTTGCGAATTCCCCGAGACAAAACAAAACGAGAAAAAAGATAAAGACCTATAATCCAACAAAGAGCAATGAAAAATCCACCCAACGGATTTTCCTCTTTCCCCATGAAAATTTGAATAGGGAAAAAAGCCAAATACTGAAATGGAAGCCAATCCGCAAAGGTTCTGAGCACTCCAGGAAAAAGGTCAAGGGGTAAAACCGCGCCCGCAAAAAAGAAAATGATATATTGCAGCATATATTTAAAGGCCCTTACCTGAACCAGCCAAAAAGCAATCAATCCAATAAAAAAATCAAATTCAAAGGCAAGGACCAACCCAAGGACTAAGGCTATGAAAAAATACACCACACTGAGAAACTGGGAGGGCAAAAAAACATAAGGGAATAAAACAAAACTCATTCCTCCCACCACAGCAAAGATCAGTAACCCCTCCAAAACTTTCCCTGAGAGATTAATGGTAAACCAATAGTGCTGATAATCCATGGGTTTGACCAAAAAGTTAGAAAAAAAACCTTCTCGAATTTGATCCACAATTTCCCAGCTCACATAGGAAAGCACCAAACTATTGATCATCAATTGCAGAATATAATAGGTAAATAGCTCCGAAAGAGAATAATCACCCAATTGCCCCCCATCCCGATAAATGGAACTCCATAGATAAAGGAGAACAACGATATAAAGGAGGTTTCCCAGGATATAGATTAAAGTGGGTCCCCTATATTCCAGGGAGTTTTGCCAATTGATTCTAAAAACAGTCCAGTATTTTTTCATGGTGAGATGGTTGAAAAAGGTAAGATTAACACGGGAGGAATGGTTCAAAGGTTGATTCGCCAATAATTACAATCGACAGGTCCTCCAAAACATGGCAACGAAGGGATGGGCTAAAGGGTCAATTCTTTAGGAATTGCGCCATTGGAAAGAGGTCCCATGGCGGTAAGGGAAAGATATTTTTTGGAAAAGTGTTCCCGCGCCAGCCGATGAATTTGTTCAGGGGTGACCGTGTCAATTTCTTGCAAAATATCTTTCAAACCAAAATACCGCCCCATATATAACTCATCTTTAGCCAACCGGCTCATTCGGCTACTCATGCTTTCCATCCCCAGCATGAGGTTTCCTTTTAAATGGTTTTTGGTTTTTAACAGTTCTTTAGGCAAAATCCCATGAATCCGGATTTTCCGCAGCTCCTTGAGAATCAAACGAATTACCTCCGCGACGGTCGCTGTCCCTGTTCCCGCATATATATTAAAAAGCCCCACATCTTTAAACGATGCCACATAAGAATAAATCGAGTAGGCCAGGCCCCGTTCCTCCCGAATCTTTTGGAAAAGACGGGAGCTAATTCCTCCTCCCAACAATGTATTCAAAAGGAAAATGGCGTAGCGATCTTTATGAATATGGGATACCCCTTGAAGACCAATACAAAGATGGATTTGCTCCAACTTCTTTTTTTTAATTAGGACCTTCCCTCCAAAAAGAGGGCTTTCACGGTGGAGTTCAATTAAGGGTCTTCCAGCGGGCTTATTAAAATGACGTTTTAAAAGTTTCATCAGGGGGCTAAATTGAAAATTCCCAGCAACTGATATGACGGTTCGTTCGGGATGATAATGTCGATGGATGTAAGAATAAATTTGCTCCCTTGAAATACCTTCAATGGTTTGATGGGTCCCAAGGATGGATCTCCCCAACGGATGCCTTTTCCAAACATTTTGCGTATGAAGATCATGAACCAAATCTTCAGGATCGTCTTCAACCATCCGTATTTCTTCCATCACAACCTGTTTTTCTTTGTCAATGTCCTTTTTTAAAAACGAAGCGTTATGAATTATATCAGCCAAGAGTTCCACTGCCCTGGGAAGATGGTCATCTAATACCTTGCTATAAAATGTGGTGAGTTCCCGGGTGGTAAAAGCGTTCAACTCCCCCCCTAGGGAATCCATTTCTTGGGCAATTTCCATGGCTGATCTTTTTCGAGTGCCTTTAAAGAACATATGTTCAATGAAATGGCTGATCCCGTGTTCTTTGTCCAGCTCATCCCTCGAGCCTACATTGACCCAAACACCAATAGAAACCGAACGAACCGAGGTAACCTTTTCCATAAGAACCGGTGTACCGTTATCCAAAACCTCTTTTCGAAACATATGCTCCCTAATCCTTTCTCATCCGAGCGGTTTCCTCAGGAGTAACCTCTTTCCGGCTTAACCGAATTTTACCCTGCCGATCCACTTCCAATACCTTTACCAAGAATTCATCCCCTTCTTTCACTTCGTCGGTCACCGCTTTTACCCGGTGTTGAGCCAATTGGGAAATGTGCACCAAACCATCCGTATTGGGGAGAATTTCAACAAATGCACCAAAATCCATGATCTTTTTGACTTTACCAAAATAAATCTTCCCTACCTCTACTTCCTCGGTAATTTTATTAACAATATCCACGGCCTCCTGTGCCGCTTTTTCATCAACGGAAGCAATGGAGATTAACCCACTATCATCAATATCAATCTTCACCCCGGTCTTTTCAATGATCCCCCGGATCACTTTTCCTCCCGGGCCAATAACCTCCCGTACTTTATCAGGTTTAACCCGAAGGGTAATAATTCGTGGCGCATGAACCGACAAATTTTGGCGTGGCGTTTCAATGGCTTCTTTCATTCGCTGAAGAATATAAAGACGTCCTTCACGGGCCTGCTCAAGGGCCGTTTTTAAAACTTCCTGCTTAATTCCCCCGATCTTGATATCCATTTGTAAACCCGTTACCCCTTCGGCTGTTCCCGTCACCTTAAAATCCATATCTCCAAGATGGTCCTCGAGTCCCAAAATGTCTGAAAGAATAACGGTCTGCTCCCCCTTTTTGATGAGCCCCATTGCGATTCCCGCCACGGCGCTTTTGATCGGAACCCCCGCATCCATTAAAGCCAAGGTGCCTCCGCAAACGGTCGCCATTGAAGAAGAACCGTTCGATTCCAAAATATCCGAAACAATGCGAAGGGTGTAAGGAAATTCTTCTTTAGAGGGAACCACACATTTCAAGGCCCGTTCGGCAAGGACACCATGCCCTATTTCCCGTCTTCCGGGTCCCCTCATTGGGCGTGCCTCCCCCACACTAAAGGGAGGAAAATTATAATGAAGCATAAAGGTTTTCTTTGATTCTCCTTCTAAGGCATCTATTCGTTGTTCGTCATCGGAGGTTCCCAAGGTTACCACGGCAAGGCTTTGAGTATCTCCCCGGGTAAAAAGGGCTGAGCCATGTGTCCGTGGAAGAACACCCACCTCACAGGTAATCGGTCGGATTTCGGAAGGTCCTCGGCCATCCGCACGGATTCCCTTTTCAATAATCATCTGACGAACTTCTTCTTTCTCCAAATTTTTAAAAATAATTTTGATTTGCTGGATTTTTTTTGCATCTTCATTACCCTGTTTTTCCACCACTTCTGCCCGTAGGGAATCCAATCGTTCCTGGCGCTCCGATTTATTAGAGACTAAAACCGCTTCTTGAATTTTGCTGAGACACACATTGGAAATCTCTTCAACCATGGCAGAATCCATTTCCAAAACGGGAACCTCCCTTTTTGGTTTTCCAGCCAATTCCCGCAACTGGACCTGCAACTGGATTAGCTTCTGAATCTCCTGATGTCCCAAAGCGATGGCCTCGAGCATAACCTCTTCGAGAACACCGGTTGCACCGGCTTCAACCATCATGACCGCATCCCGGGTCCCTGCAATAACTAAGTTTAATTCACTCTTCTCCAATTCACTGAGGTCCGGATTAATAATGAGTTTTCCATCTACACGCCCCACCCGAACCGCACCCACGGGATTATCAAAGGGAATATCGGATAAAAACAAGGCACAAGAAGCGGTTGTGATTGCCAAAATGTCCGATGAATTACTTGAATCCGATGAGAGGACCGAGGCAATAACCTGGGTTTCATTAAAGTACCCCTTCGGAAATAAAGGTCGCAACGGTCGGTCAATCAAACGACACGTTAACACCTCTTTCTCCCCGGGACGTCCCTCTCTTTTAAAAAATCCTCCTGGAATTTTCCCTGCAGCATAAGCCTTTTCCTGATAATCTACTGTCAGGGGGAGGAAATCAATATCCGGTTTTGCCACTTTTGCGCCAACCGCGGTAGCCAAGACCACCGTATCTGCATAACGGGCAAGAACCGCCCCATCCGCTTGCCGGGCAACACGTCCTGTCTCTAGGGTAAGTCGTTTTCCCGCCATTTCCATTTCAACTTTTTGTATCATCATTCCTCTCTTTCTCTCTCGACAGATTCAGACAAAAACAATCCTCTTTGCTTCCTTTTTCAAAAGTGAAAAAGAAACGTCCAGCATTCTATTTTTATTGTTGAACCGTCTTTAAAAAAATAAATTGTTTATTTTCGAATACCCAGTTTTTTAATAATACTCTTATAACGCTCAATATTATTTTTTTTCAAATAATCCAAAAGCTTCCTTCGTTGGGCCACCAGCTTCAAAAGCCCCCTCCGGGAATGGTGGTCCTTCTTATGAACCTTAAAATGTTCCGTCAGATAGGTTATCCTTCCACTCAAAAGGGCAATTTGAACCTCGGGTGATCCGGTATCCCCCTTGTGAAGGGCATGCTCTTGTATTAAATGTTGTTTATCCTCTTTTACCATGACCATGATGCCACTCCTCCCAAAAAATCATCTGTTCAAAAAAAATGAACGATGTTTTTATCCCTCCTTTTTCATTTTCAATAAATGTCCAGCCGATTTGATCAATTTTTTCAGGTAACCCGAAGGTGATTGAGCTGGAGATCAAATGGAAAACCAAGCACTTTTTCTACCTTAAATATAGGTTCCTCTTCTGAATTCAAACCCGGTTCTTTTTTTTCGGATAAAACTGAAACAATTGCTAATAAATCGCCCTTTGGATTATGAACTTTAAAACGGGTTCCCTCATCCAACCCCTTCGGCATGGATAGAATCCCAGAACGCGATATGGAAGTTCCACATAAAACCCGATGAGATATCGATGAATGGACCCGAAGGGTAGGAAGGGCTAAAACTTCATCCATCGAATAAAGCACCTCACCCAATTGTCCTCTTTCGTGAAAGCGCTTAATTTTTTCCAAACCGATGGCTTTATCGATATGAAATGGGCCTACTTGAAGCCTTCTCAAATCGGCCAAATGCGCCCCTATTCCCAGGGCCTTTCCTAAATCTTCGCAAAGACTTCGGATATACGTCCCCTTTGAACAGGTAACCTCAAAGGTAACGTCTTCATTCACTTTTTGGATAAAGGCCATCTCTTCAATAGACACCTGTCTGGGTTTCCGGGCTAATACCTTCCCCGCCCTTGCCTTTTTATATAATGGAACCCCCCCAACCTTAATAGCAGAATACATCGGAGGAATTTGTAAATAACCACCAATAAACCCTTTCATGGCTTCCCGGATACGGGCCTCGGAAATGTCCCCCTTGGGAAAGACACGAATCACCGCCCCTTCTGAATCCCCAGTCTCTGTCTCTATCCCAAGACGCATTGTCGCCCGATAACGTTTTTTTTGGACAACAATGTAATCAAGAAGTTTGGTGGCTTTTCCCACACAGATGGGTAAAACCCCCGTAGCCAAAGGATCCAAGGTCCCCGTATGCCCTACCTTTTGGACATCCAAAATCTCGCGAATGGAATCGACCACATCATGGGAGGTTATTCCCCTGGGTTTATCAATATTTATAAAACCGTTAATAATTTTTTCCACTCAATCACGCCTATTTTATTTTTTGAGTAACTATATCCAGAACTTTTTTCTTAACCTGATCTAAATCACCTTCAATCTGGCACCCCGCCGCATAACGATGCCCACCACCCCCGAAATGCTCTGCAAGTTGCGCCACATTGATCTGGTTTTTTGAACGAAAACTAACCTTAAACAAACGGTCTCCTAATTCTCGAAAAAAAACAGCTATTTCTACTCCCGCAAGGGAGCGTGGATAGTTCACAAAATCCTCAGAATCCTCCCAATCCGTTTTTGTTTTTTTAAGAAGATCCTGAGTCACCATGATCCAGGCAATTTTTCCATCATCACTTTTTCCCATGCGGGTTAACCCCTCTCCCAACAATTTTAACCCTTCAAGAGATCGTTTTTCATAAAGCTGTTGGGAGAGCCAATAAGGCTCAACCCCCTTTTCAAGAAGTTCCGCGGAAATGCGAAGGGCTTTTGGAGTGGTGTTGGAAAAACGAAAAGACCCTGTCTCTGTGAACAAGGCCGTATAAAGTGAAAGAGCGATTTCAGGTGAAATGGAAAGATTGAGATAGATCAGGAGATCATAAATCATTTCGGCAGTTGCAGTGGCTTCGGGGTCAATCCAATTAATGTTTCCAAAATTCTTGTTTGTCACATGATGGTCAATATTGATCACCACGGGCGGAAGGGGGCTTCCATTATTCATTAACCCCGTTCGGGTAGAATCCCCACAATCTAAAACAAACATGGTATCAAAATGACCATCAACCTTCTTTTTTTGTTGATAGATTTCATGGAAAGGAAGGAAATGAAATATCCGGGGAACCGAATCAACATTATAAATTAAAGCCTCCTTTTTCATCGCTCGAAGGGCCAAGGCTAATCCCAGAGAAGACCCCAAGGCATCCCCTTCGGGGTTCATATGTGTTGTGATCAAGAAAGATTGTCCTTCTTGGATCGCATCCACAATTTGATTAAAGGCCATGGTCTTCTCGTTTAACTTTTTCAAGGATCTCATTAAGATGTGCCGCCCTTTCAGCGGAAGTATCTAAGTGAAAAGAAATGGTTGGCACCCTGCGAAGTTTAAGGCGCTTTCCCAACTCTCCACGGATAAAACCCGAAGCACTCTCCAAACCTTTCAGGGAATTCTCCCGTTCTATCCCATCTTCTAAAACACTGACATAAATTTTGGCTTCCCTTAAATCCATGGTAACCGAAACCCCTGTGACAGTGATAAACCCAATTCGAGGATCCCGGATTTTTCGGTTTAAAATATCAGCGATTTCCGCTTGAATCGCCTCACCTACCCGATCTGACCTTTTAAACGCCCCTGTCATTGAAACGTCCATTTTATTTAAAAAAACCCTTCCGTTTTTTCTTCTCTCAGAACCACAACATAAAACCCCTGTTAACCGAGGCCGCTTTAATTGAACTCTAAGCGAAAATCCAGTACCTCAATGGTAGGGACACGTTGAACAAAATCAAGAACCTTATCCAAAACTTGATTGACAAACCCCCGATCATTCCCCACACACGCAATTCCTAATACTGCCCGTTGCCACAAATCCTGATCGCCCACTTCCGCAATTGAAACATTAAATCGATTTTGCACCCGATCTTTTAAACTTTTAATGATCTGTCGTTTCCCTTTTAACGACCCAATTCCAGGAAGGTACAAAACCAATGTACAAATGCCAACCGTCATGAAATTTTTTCCAAAACTCAGGGGAGATAATTAAAGCTTTCCCGCCACTTTGTCCAACGTAAATACCTCTATAATATCCCCCACCTTAATATCGTTAAAATTTTCGATTCCAATGCCGCATTCGTACCCGGCCTGTACCTCCTTTACATCATCTTTAAATCGCTTCAAAGAAGAAATTTTACCTTCATAAACCGGTTTGCTATCACGGACCACACGGGCACCAGAACTGTTTCGTGCAATGACTCCCTCAAGAACATAAGAACCCGCAATCATGCCAATTTTCGAGACCGTAAACGTTTGCCGAACTTCCACCCGCCCCAAGGTCCGTTCTTTGAAGGTAGGTTCTAATAACCCTTCCATGGCAGCTTTCACATCATTAATGGCATCATAAATAACAGAGTACAGGCGGATATCGACTTTTTCTTTTTCCGCCAGCGCAGCTGCTTTGGGTTCGGGTCTGATATTAAACCCGATAATAATGGCATTGGAAGCGGATGCCAATAAAACATCCGTTTCGGTAATTCCTCCCGCCCCCCCGTGTATGGTTCTAAGCCGCACGGTTTGTGTGCTTAATTTCTCCAACGATTCCACTACCGCTTCAACAGAACCCTGGACATCAGCTTTTACTACTATATTAAGTTCCTTAACTTCCCCTTCCTTGATTTGAGAATAAAGGTCGTCTAGAGTAACCCTTCGATATTGAGACAGTTCTACATTGCGCTGCCTCTGCATTCGTGTATTTGCAACATCCCTGGCCACCTTTTCATTTTCTACAACCACAAAGGAATCCCCCGCAAGTGGAACACCCGTCAACCCGATCACCTCAACTGGAGTTGAAGGGGGAGCTTCCTGAACTTTTTTCCCCTTATCGTTGATTAAAGCCCTAACCCTCCCATGATGGGAACCGGTCACAAAGGGGTCCCCTACTCTCAGGGTTCCCTCCTGTACCAGGACAGTTGCAACTGCACCCCGCCCTTTGTCAATTTTCGCTTCCACAATATTCCCGCGTGCAGCCCGATTGGGGTTTGCCTTTAATTCCAGAACATCAGATTGAAGCAATACCATTTCAAGAAGCTGCTCAAGGCCCAAACGTTTTTTTGCAGAAACCTCTGCAAAAATGGTTTGCCCCCCCCATGCCTCAGGGATTAACCCACGCTCTGAAAGGATATTCCTAATTCTCTCAGGATTGGCCTCTGGCTTATCGATTTTGTTAATGGCAACAATAATGGGAACGTTTGCGGCTTTGGAATGGTTAATGGCCTCGATGGTTTGCGGCATCACCCCATCGTCCGCAGCCACAACCAATATGACAATATCCGTTACCTTTGCCCCCCGAGCCCGCATGGCGGTAAAGGCTTCATGCCCTGGGGTATCCAGAAAAACCACATTTTTATCACCAACACTGACGGAATAGGCCCCAATATGCTGGGTTATCCCACCCGCTTCAGAGTCAGTCACTTTGGTTTGCCGGATAGCGTCAAGAAGGGATGTCTTTCCATGATCCACATGGCCCATTATCGTGACCACTGGCCATCTGGAAACCAAGGACGATGGATCATCCTCTACCCGGGCAACCAGATCTTCAATGGTCTCCTGCTCAACCACCTCCGCATTGAGTCCATAGGACGAAGAAATTAAGACGGCAACATCCAGATCTATGGGTTGATTGATGGTTGCCATCATCCCCATTTCCATCATTTTGGCTATGATTTCTGTGGCCTTTTGTCCAATAATTTCAGCAAAATCTTTGACGGTAATGCCTTTACTGAGCTTAACAACCTTTTTTCGAGGTTTGGTAATATCTGACACACTACTCTGAGCACTGCCCCTATCGGCATCCCTGGCACGGCCTGTTTTTTTGTGGATCGGTTTAAAGGTTTGCCAGCGCCGAATATCCTGGTAACTCTCTCGGGCACTTTCCTCCCGTGCTTTTTTGACTTTCTTTACCTTTTTAAGGGCCCGTTGGTCTGCTTCTTTCTCTTTTTTCCGGGTAACATCAGATAAATCACCCTTTACCAATTCCAAACTCTTCTTTCGTTCAACCTCTGGTTTTTCCCCCTTCCCCTCAATCCCATCTATTTTAGAAGGCTCTCCAGAAAGAGAAACCTCCAGTTCAGGACTTTTGGGAACCGGAACAGCTTCTATTTCTCCAAGAGGTTCCTTTAGCTCAGCTTTTACCTCAGTTTCAGGTTCAAGCCCAGAGGGCTTCTGAAGGACAACCCTTTCTTCTTTTTTCTCTACCTGAGGAATAACCGGTTCATCCACCGAGGGTTTTTCCGCAACCTCTTTGGAAACTTCAGGAAGGGCCTCTTTTTTCTCAATTGAAGGGACTTCAGAAAGGACTTCTTCAGGTTGAGTACGCTTTTTGATCAAAATTCGACCCTTTTTTTGACGGGGAGAAGGTTCCTCAACCATTAGGGATTCTTTTTTCTTAGAGGGTTTTGGACTTTTTGTTTTTTTCTCCTGCTTTTGTAATTTAGGTTCCGATTGTTTTGGCGGAGAGCCCCCTTTTTTCAAACTGGATATGGCTTTAGCAGCCTCTGCCTCGCTCAAAGCACTCATATGGTTGGAGGCCTTGATTCCTAACTTTCCCAGCCTGGCTAATAAAACCTTACTGGTTGTTTCTAATTCCTTTGCTAATTCAAATACACGCATGCTTTAAATTCCAAATTCATACTTCCTTGGTTTCTGTTGACGGGGAAATAGGGCTTTCCTGTTTTTGAACCTCTTGATCGGTTTGCTCTTCCCCTACCCCCATTTCTCCTTCGGCTCCTTTAGGGGCTTCCAACCCCGTCACGGAGCCGTCCTCTCCTGCTTCCTCCAACGGGGTCTTCTTTATCACAGACTCACCCGTCGCATTTTGTTCTTTTTCCGGTTTTTGATGTAGTTTTTGAGCAGAGGAAATAATCTTTAATGCGATTTTTTCTCCAACCTTAGGAAGAGTCATGAGGGCCTCCGGGGCAGCTAATGCAATTTTTTCCACCGAATCAAACCCATGGGCAACCAACACTTCTCCTAATTTTTCTCCAACCCCCGGTAGATCTGAAACAGCAGGACCTGCCGATTTTACTTCTCGCCCTTGTTGTTTTTCTTTTTCCTCTGACAAGCGGATCTCTTGAGCAACAGCAGCGCTGATTTCCCGTTCCTGTTCCTTCATCCGTTCTTTCTCGTATTCACTCTCGCTCATAATATCTACTTTCCAACCGGTCAGTTTTGCCGCCAACCGAACATTCTGTCCCTTTTTCCCAATGGCAAGAGAGAGCTGCTGATCCGAAACCACGACAATCGCTGTCTTCTCACTTTCATTAATCCCCACTCGTTCTACCGCAGCAGGGCTCATAGCTTCTCCAACGTATGTACGGGGGTCATCGGTCCAGGCAATGATATCGATTTTTTCCCCTCTCAACTCCCGGACAACAGCTTGAACCCGGGATCCCTTTACCCCGACACAGGCTCCTACGGGATCCACCGCTTGTTCCTTGGAAGAAACCGCAATTTTGGTTCGATCCCCAGGCTCCCGAACCACACCCTTAATTTCAACAATTCCTTCGGAAATCTCAGGGACCTCCATTTCAAATAACTTATAGACAAATCTTGGATCACTCCTGGAGAGAATGATTTGAGGCCCTTTTGATGAACTTTTGACCTCAAGAAGAAGGGCTCGGGTCCTATCCCCCCGACGGTAGCTTTCCCTTGGAACCTGTTCACTAATCGGTAAAAGGGCTTCGGTTTTCCCTAACTCGACAATATAGTTACGTCTTTCCTGGCCCAAAATCATCCCGTTTACAATTTCACCTTGTCGGCCGGAATAATCCCGGTAGACCACTTCCCATTCTGCCTCCCTAACTCTCTGAAAAATAACCTGTTTTGCCGTTTGCGCGGCAATACGACCAAAATCCTCCATTTCAATCATCGCGCCAATTTCATCGCCAATCTCCGCATCGGCGTCCACTTTTTGAGCCTCCGCCAATGAAACCTCCTCCTTTGGATTCACCACCTTTTCAACAATGGTTTTTAGGGATATTACTTCTATTTCCCCTGTTTTTGGATCCAAATGAACCTGCACGTTTTCAGAGGCACCATATTTTTTTTTCGCAGCGGTCACCAAGGCAGATTCTACAGCACTGATAATTTTTTCGCTCTCAATTCCCTTTTCTCTACCAATCTGTTCTATGACTGCAAGAAGTTCCCTATTCATCCCCTACCCCAAAATTTTTCAATATTAAATTTAATGTTTAACCCAAATATTTTATTTCAATTAAAAATTCAACTGTAATCTTGCGGAAAAAATGTCACGAAAAGGAATTTCAATTTCTTTTCCATCTTCGACAACAATAAAAATAGTTTCACCCAACCGGTCCTTTAATTCCCCTCTTAAAACCTTCTGTCCTCCTTTAGGTTGATGCAATTTTATTTTGACTTTTCTTCCCTGGAACCGGTCAAACTCTTCCAGCTTTTTTAAAGGACGGTCTAAACCAGGAGAGGAAACCTCCAAGTGATAGGAATGGGCAATAGGATCCTCTACATCCAACGCGTGGCTGATATAACGGCTTGCCTTGGCACAATCCTCAAGGGTGATTCCGCCCTCTTTCTCAATAAAAACCCGTAATATACCCTTTGATCCATGCCCAAAATACTCCAAATCAATCAACTCAAAACCGAGAGATTGCAGAATGGGCTTTACAAACCTTTGTAATTGTTCATTGGGTAATTCTACTGTCACGGTGATTTAGGAATTTAAATAAAAAAAGCGGGCAATACCGCAAGCCCACTTTACCAAGTAGACAGATTGGGGTTTTTTATAGCATATCTATATAAAAAATGCAAGGTGAAATGTCCTTCCTAATAAAGGTCCTGGATCGATGTCCATTCGGTTTAGAAGGCCTTTTTGGGGGGGTCCTTTTCCCTCTCATGAACCTTTTTTATACCGAGATAGCCCATTTAAAAAATCTTGATAAAGTTTTTTTTGGATCGGTCCGGGTTTCCCTGATCCTATCACTTTTTTATCAATCCGTACAACTGGCAAAATCTCCATGGAGGTAGCGGTCAATAACACTTCATCCGATGAATATAACGCATTCAATTCAAGATCTTCCTCAAAAACCTGCAGACCCATCGCTTTCGCCAAACCAATGAGGGCTCCCCTTGTTACTCCTGAAAGAATCCGATTCCCTTCAGCGGGCGTAATCAGCCGATCTCCTTTAAGAGAAAAAACATTGCTTCCTGCCCCTTCCTGCACCTGACCATCTCTGATAAAAAGGGCCTCCAGGGCACCTTCTTCCTTAGCTTTCTGTTTAGCCAGAATATTTGGAAGAAGGTTAATAGATTTGACATCGCAACGGGCCCACCTTAAATCAGGCATGGTAATCACCGAAACGCCCTCTTTTTGGTAATCCTCAGGGAAAATATCCATTTTTCGGACCGTTACTACCACCGTTGGGATCACCTTTTCAGGGAAAGGGTGTTGCCGGGGGGAAACACCCCGTGTAACCTGAAGATAAATTTTTGCCTCCGTGTACCCGCTTTTTTCCAAGGCCATTTCTAAAATCGATCTCCATTGATCCATGGGGTAAACCCCAGGCAATTGAATGGAGTCCAGACTTTGCAACAGCCTTCTGATGTGGTTTTCCACATGAAAAAGCCGCCCCCCATAGGCCCGAATCAGCTCATAAACCCCATCACCAAACTGAAAACCCCGATCCTCAACTGAAACCATGGCCCTATCCAGGGGTAAAAATTTTTCATTCAAAAAGGCTATATCAGGCATGATCACGCTTTCTTAATAAAACGTTGTAAAAAGAATAGGATCCCTGTCGCTCTTCTTCAATGTCCAAAATACTAAAAAAATTACCAAATATTTTGGAAAAATCGGTTTTTTTAAAAAATCGATCATAATGCCCCCGATGAATCAACCAATTTCTTTTCCGTTTTTCACCAGGGAAATGCTTAAACTTCACCGAAAAACAGGACAACAGAAAAAATCCATTAGATTTTAGTAAGGAAATCACTGTTTTCAGGTAGTGAGGAGTATCTCTTCTGGGGACATGATGAAGCACACCGAAATCAACTAAAGCATCAAAGGATTGAAAGCGAAAAGGAAGGTGAGAAAGGTCCCCCAAGACAAAACTAAACCCGGGCCTTATGTTTTTTTGTTTTGCAATTTTATTCGCTCTTTCTAATGCCAGAGGTTGATAATCTACCCCAACGGTTCTCCAACCTTTTTGGGCAAAGAGAAAGGTATGCCGTCCTTCTCCGCACCCTAAATCAAGAACCCGCAAATGTTTTCCCGGAAGGCTAACCTTACGAAGAAAATCAATGACAAAAGGAGAGGGTTCCTCAACCGGCCAACCGTGTTCACCGGTTTTGTAAGCCTCCTCAAAATATTTTTTTTGACGGGAATAAAGAGCCACGAGGTCCAGTGTAGCCACACCCAATTAAATCGTCAAGAGGATTTTATTTTTTTGGAACCACCAAAATCGGTCCCCAAAAACAACCAGAAAAAAAGGTGCTCCCGGTTGGAATTTTGTTCTGGATGGTTAAAAAATTGTTTTTATCGAAGGGGGGTGGTTGCCTCCAAACCCGGCCCTGCAGTGGTTTCTTCTTTGGGTTTGGTATGACAGCGAAGACAATCGGTTAAAGGAAAAGAAACCCGATTGTGACACCGCCCACAAAATTCTCCCGAAGCGATCTTGGGCATGGTCATTTCAGGATTCCCTCCTGCCTCCTGTTTAAAGATAGACGGATGACAATTATCACAACTTAACCAAAAGGTGTGCACCTTGTGGGAGAATACCACCCTGGGTTGAAAGCGGCTTTTGGTTTCGATGACCACATCGAGATCTAAAGGTTCGGTGGGGGGAATATTGGGATCTAAGGAATCCCTGGGATTAATTTTACCCATCCGAGAACCTTCAACCCAATCTACCAGTCCATACCGGTCTGTTGGGAGGTCCGCAGCCTCAAGGGCAATGGGGTGTGTTGCCATTCCCGCACGCTCCGCTTCCCCAATAAAATCGGTTGGATTTCCGGTTCCCGCCATTTGACCCTGGCTATCTAAATAGATGGCCATAGCCGGATCCAGATTTTTAAATTTTTCAATGAGGAGCCTTCGATCCGCTTCTTCCTTAGAAAGATCTATACCTCCCAAAGATGATCGGGAGGAACCCTGCTTGGACCCCTCTGAGGTTTGGGCCTTTTGTTGGACTACCAGGACCCCCTTGGGTTCAGTGGTTTTAAAGGCCATAGATAAATTAAACAGAAAAAGAATAAAAAGAAACACACCCACCGATAAAAAAACAAGGGAATGGGAACCTGTTTTAAAAAAGGTCTTTTTCACATTTCTGATTGGCCCAGGAAACATATCCATTCCCTTATTCGACAAATCCACGTGCAGGTGGAATAGTCACTTCACTTTCTCCGGAGTGGCAACGATCACAATAGAGGGGCGCCCAGGCGATCCTCCCATTATGGCATTTTCCACAGTATTGCCCTTTAATGATTTTGATCATGGTAACATCATTGGCCCCGCCCCGCATTTCAAAAATATCCGAATGACAGACCTTGCATTTAAATCGAATCCTGTGGAACCAATGAGGAAAAATGACCGGTGGAACACCCGCCTCTTCGGCATACCGGTTCATGGTAATATCGCCGTACTCAGCTCCAGGAGGGGGAGAAAAAGAACCTTCCACAAAAACCAACCCTAGGGTCAAACCAAGAAAAATCACAATTAGCCGATACGTTTTTATCACCTGTTTTATATCCCCCTTATAAACCGTTTTTATTTTTGCCCTTTTCCTTCAACTTGTCAATAGAAAATCAGGTCTGTTTTCGCGTCTGACTTATAAGAAAAAAGAACAAAAAATACACCTTCAACCGTTTGATTCAAGAAATCCCTTTATCCCTATAAAAACTCTTCAAAAAAAAACCAAATCTCGCATTCCGGGAATCCTTTCCCAACCCAAAAAGAAAATCTAAAACCAGGCCTTGACAGAAGGTAACCCAATCATTATAAACAAAGCATGGTCCTCAGACCAAAGCTTTTCAAAATTTTTCGGCTGGACACCGGTTTATTGTTTTTTCTTTTTCTCATTTCACACTCCCCCTTTTGCATCGCCCAAACATCCACGGAAACATTGTTCCAACAATCCTTAGAAACAGAAAAAATCGATTTAAAAAAACAACTCCGCCAAAAGATTATAGAAAATGATCCAGAAAACCCGTATGCCCATTTTTCAAAGGCATGGTTCGCTAGCCTCGATGAAGACTTTGATGAAGCCATTTTTGAATATAGCCAGGCCCTTCGTCTTAAACCAGATCTTGGAATGGCCAACCATGGTTTAGGGAAGATCTACATGAAACAGGGAAAAACTTCTGAAGCCATAAGGCAATTTCAGAAAGCCCTCTCCAGTTCTTCAAACCTCTCCGAGGTCCACAATGATCTCGGCATTGCCTTTCGGAATCAAGGAAAACTCAAAAATGCCATTTCGGAATTTCAAATGGCCATTCAAATCCGTCCTTCTTTTTCAGAAGGACATTTTAATTTAGGACTGGTTTACAGCGACCTTTCCTTATTAAGTGATGCCCAAAGAGAAATAGAGACCGCCCTCAAATTAAACCCCACCTTAACCGAAGGGAATTATCATTTGGGCCTTATCTTTAAACGGAAGGCAGAAATTGAAAAAGCGATCACAGCGTTCACCCTTGAAGTGACTAATTTTCCAACCCACGAAAATGCCCATTACCAATTGGGGTTAATTCATAAAAACTTTGGTAATTATGAAAAAGCCATTTTGGAATTACAAAAAGCCATATCCACCTATCCCGAGTTTACGGAGGCGCATCAAGCTTTGGGAAAAACCTTTCTTGAGGTAAACGACTTTCGGAAGGCTTATGAAGAATTTCAAAACGTCCTGGCCGTTTATCCCGAAAGGATTGAGGCTCAACACGGTCTGGCGGATGCTCATTTACACCTCGGAAACTTCAAACAAGCCATTGAAGGTTACCAGAAGGTATTATCGGTTCGGCCTCAACCCCCGGAGGCTTTTTTCTCGTTGGGTAAGGCCTATCAACAAACCGGTCAATTGGAAAAAGCCAACAAACAATTTAAACGCTACCTTCAACATTACCCTCAATCGACCAAAGCCCTCAACGCCTTGGGTGAAGTAAACCTTTCAGGAGGAAACATAAAACAAGCCCTCACTCTTTTTCAACGTTCCTTAGACATTAATTCAGAAAACACTGAAACATACCTCCACCTCGGGCAAACTTACACCGTAATCGGAGAAATCGACAGGGCCATACAAACCTATCAAAAGGCCCTTGATATAGATCCAGAATTTGCCCTGGCCTACCTGAACCTGGGTCACCTTTATGAACGACAAGAAAAATTCCAACTTGCTCTCCAATCCTATCAAAAAGCTTTAGCGATTCACCCCTCTTTGGAGAATGCAATGGATGGGGCAAAAAAAATACAGGAAAAAATGCTCCGGCAGGTCGAGGTGCAAAAGCTCTTTGAAACCTTTTTAACGACTCCTGATTTTCATCAAAAAAAATCCATTGCCGAAACCTTAATCGCTTTAGAGCCCGAATCTCCTTGGAGCCAAGTTTCCAGAGGATGGGTTCTCAGTCACCAAAATAAATTAAACCAGGCTTTATCTGAGTTGGGTCAGGCCATACGGCAAAAACCAAATTTAGGAGAAGCCCATTATCAAATGGGAAAAATACTATATCAACAAGGAAAAACTGATGCAGCTATACAAAAATACCAAACCGCTTTATCTCTGGAGCCCACCCGGTGGGAATTTCACTTTGATCTGGGCCTCGCTTTGTTCCAACAAGGCAGGGAAAATGAAGCCCTTCATAGTTTTGAAAATTCACTCAAACTGCAGCCCAATAATGGTGAAACCCACCACCAAATGGCTTTGGTTTATACAAAAAAAGGAAATATTCCTTTGGCGATCCAAGAGGAACAAGAAGCCATTAAACTTTTTCCAACCCATTCACGGGCCCACCATCAATTAGGTCTTCTGTGGATTTCCGAGGGTCAGACCGAACGAGGAATTGAAGGGTTAAGGAAGGCACTGGAACTCGATCCGGATCTTGACATCGCCTTAAATGACCTCGGCGAAATTCTACGAAAAGAAGGAAAATATGATGAATCTTTGAAAATTTTAAACCAATCTCTCCAAAAAAAGAACCCTAGTCCCAGAACCCACTTTCTCCTTGGGGAAACCTTTCTGGCCAAAGGCCTTTTAGACCAAGCAAAACCACACTACCAAGAGGCCATAAAACAAAATTCTAATTTTGCCCAGGCAAGGAACCAGTTAGGGGTTATTTACCGCTTGGAGGGAAGCTTCCAAAAAGCATTTCAAGAACATATAAAAGCCATTGAAATTAATCCCCGGTTGTCAGAGACCTATTACAACCTGGGATTTGTCTATGCAGAAACGAACCGCCCCATTGAAGCAACTCGGTCTTATTTAAAGGCTTTAGAGCTGAATTCGGATTATCCGGAAGCTTATAATAATTTAGGGGTAATTTATCACCGTCAAGGTAAACTGGAAGAAGCGGCTCAGGAATACAAGAAAGCCATTTCTCTTAAACCCAAATATATGGAAGCAAAGAACAATTTAGGGGTTATTTACCGAAGCCAAGGAAAGACTACGGAGGCCATTACCCAATATCAGCAAGCTCTTTTAGACTGGCCCGATTATCCCGAAGCCCATTATAACCTCGCGATCTCTTTTGAACGGAATAATCAACCTTTAGAAGCCATGAAACAATATCAAATATTTATCAATTTAGACCCCAGGGGTTTTCCCCGTCAATTGGAAAGCGCAAAAAGACGGCTTCACACATTGGAAGAAGAACAAAAAAAATCCCCTTCCCTCCCTTAATCCAGGCTTATAAAAAGATCCCCCTCGTGTTGAAAGATGCGTACCTTTTAATTCAGACTCCTTAAAAAGGCTTCCTTTTACCGAATGAGGCGGTACCAGCGTACCAGTCGCATTGGAGATATGCCAGCAAAATAAAGGATGAGTAAAATTTGATTCCGAAGGGTGACCTTCAGTATTCCCTCCTTTTCCCAGCGTCTGGGAGAGGTCCAAACCTTTTTGCTGAGAACTACAGTTTTCCCCTCTCTTTTTAAACGCCGGAAAAAATCCAAATCCTCCAAAATGGGGAAATCCCGAAAACCGCCTAACCGCTCAAAATTTTTTTTGCGAACAAAAATTCCCTGGTCTCCGTAAGGAATACCTGTAAAACGGGTCCTTAGGTTGGCAACAAAAGAAATAAGCTTTAACGCCCTCCGGTTTGAATCGATCCCAAGCTGAAATCCACCCCCCACCACTTTTTCATCCTTAAAAATTTCCCGAAGAGCATCCAACCCTCCCTTCTCAATATGTGAATCCCCGTGTAAAAAAAGGAGAATTTCTCCATCCGCAAGAAAAGCTCCTTTGTTCATTTGGGTTCCTCTCCCAGTGGTAGAGAAGATGACCTTTTGAGTATACCTCAAGGCCACCGCATGGCTCCCATCACAGCTTCCACCATCAACCACAATGACGTCAACCTCCTTATCCCCGAGCTTTTCTAAGAAACAAAGGGTCCGGGGTAGTAGGGTTTCCTCGTTGAGGACAGGGACAATAATGGAGATTTTCATTTAAAAAAAAACTTAATTTTTATTGGAATTCAAGAAATTTAAGGTATAAATGGTTGGAGGATTAAAGGATAAAGGACAAGAAGAGAAAGCGGGGAAAATTAATAATCGCGATCAACGATATAGTCCGCCAGGGTTAGGAGTGCTTGTCGGGAAACAGAATCAGGAAAATGATGAAGATTGGTTTTGGCCCTTTCAACAAAATCCCGGGCCCGATCCATCGAATAACTAATGGAACCACATTCCTTCATCAGATTTAAAATCATTTCCAAATCATCTTCTAAGATTCCTTTTTCCGATTGAATCATCTGTTCAATTTTAAATCGCTCCGATTGAGGACAGGTTTTGAGTAAATGAAGAAGTGGAAGGGTAATTTTCCCCTCACGAATATCTTTTCCTAAAGACTTTCCAAGTTTTTCACCATCTGCCACATAATCAAGTGTATCATCCGCCACCTGAAAAGCAATTCCAAGATGAAGGCCAAAAGCCGTTAAATGGTCTTTATTAGAATGATTCATATCCCCAATGATTGCACCTAAGCGGCAAGTAGCCGATATTAAAATGGCGGTTTTGTATTCAACAATCCTAAGGTAATCTTCTTCTGATATTTTGAGGGAGCCATTTAAGGATAATTGTAAAACCTCTCCTTCCGTCATCCTCCTACAGGCTTCTGCCAAGGTGGCATTCACTTCAAGGTTATTCAATGAAACCGCCTGACACATGGCCCTAGAGTAAAGATAGTCACCCACTAAAATGCTTGCTTTGTTTCCCCAAAGAAATCGAGCGGCTCTTTTTCCCCTTCTAATTTCTGCATTATCAATCACATCATCGTGCAAAAGGGTTGCGGTATGGATAAACTCTACCACACCAGCCAAAAGAGTGCTTTCGGACCCCGAATAACCACCCAGCTTCGATACCAGAATCATAAGTAGGGGTCTAATTCTTTTACCACCACTGAGAAGAAGGTGTTCTGCAATTTCATTAACCAGGTGGGTTTTTGAATCTAAGCTTCGTTTGGTTTGCTGTTCAGCGGCCACCAAATCATCATGATAAAATCGCCAAACCTCTGCCATAGTCATTAATGTTTGAATCTTTGAGCTTTCTAACATGGAAGCCATAGTAGGCAAGTGCCTACCCTTTGTCAAGACAATTCTCAAGGATAAAACCTATATTTCTCTTTGACTTGTAAATACTTAGGGAACCACTTTTAGGGGAAGAGATAAGCTCTTTTCTGGGAAACAAAACCAAAGGAGAGAACGAAAAAAGGTAAAAGATTGAATTAAAGTGATTGCCCCAAAATGAAAAAACCAAATGATCATTGGCAATAACCGATGAAATTTCTTGGGTTTCAATTTAAGGGAAAGAATTATCCTGAACTTCCAATATTAAAAGAATTCGGATTCCAACAATCCCAGTTGAATCATTGGCCCAAACATACCCTAAACCACCCGCTTTGGCCTTTACATTTTCAATTATTTCAGTGGAGGACTGGTAAGCAATGGGGGGAGGGCTCCCATCTCTGAAGGATTTTACATGCCAGTAACCCATGTAAGAAACGGGGGATAAACCCAAAGCATTTTCAATAAAAAGGTTTTTTATAAACCGATCTTTTTGTTGGTGATACGGGTAAAGCCGGGTCCATCCAACAAATTTTTTATTTCCTAAGTAAATTTCTTTTAAATCTGAAAGGGCAAAATCGCTCAGAGGAAAAGAATCGTTAGCAATGATTGCAATTTTTTGGGTTCCTTCCGGGAAAACAACAGAAACAGAAAAAAAGAAAACCAGGGGAAAAAATATTAGGATTATAAAACCCACCCCAATTAAATTTTTCTGCTTCAAAGGCTTACCTTTCTCACAGACATTTTAAAAATAAAAAATAAAATGTTTAATGATGGAAGTGTTTATACAATACAAGAAACTGGAATAGAGCTAAGCTGTTGGAAATTCAAATAAATCATCATCATTCATTTCATCCGTTCCTCCTTGTTTGGCCGACTTTGCATAATGGCGGGCCCAAGAAAGATAAATCACCCCACTATCACGCATGGCCGCTTTGGCCTGAACCCACTGATTGAATTCTTCATGGTTTCCTTTTTGCCGGAGCTCTTCAGTACGCCTCTCAAAAGCCTGGTTCAATCTGTCAATGGCTTTTGTAACATCTTCGATAGACTGCTGAATATCTTCACTCATGATTCTTTCTCCGGTTAGAGGTCATGTTTTTTTAAAATAAATAAAAAAACCCCAAAGGTTTCCTAACCAATGGGGTTTCAAAACATTATAAACTTATCCTTGATAAGCTTGTCCAAGGGCCGCGGCTTCCGCCTTCGATTTACTTAAATCAATCACACCGGTTGCAGCATTCACCGGAGCCATTAAGATGGCGTTATGTTTTGCGGCATCACAAACCACCACACATAATTCGCACCCCTTACATCGGTTTGTCACAACTACCGCTTTCATTTTCTCCGTATCTAAGATAATACAATCGGCTTCTGGACAATAAATAATACATAAACGACAACCTTTATGGGCTATACATTTCTCATCTTCCACATAAGCAACATTGTACATTTTTTAGATGTCCCCCTTAACCTAACTGAATTTAATAAGTTGCATATGCGAGGTTTTCAGCCTTCGCCCAGGCAATAGCTTTTTCATAGCTCTCTTTGACAGTATCCATATTCTTCTTGAGCAATTGCTCTTTTTTGGCAAATTTCTTCTTAATGGCCTCATCTAAGGTTGCAGTTCCCCCAGAAGCCACATATTTCTTTCCAAATCGATCTTGAAGTGCTTTTTCCATGGCTTCAAGTCCAACCACCTTGGTAAGTCCACATAGCGAACCAATCATGCCCATATTGGTCGCAAGTTCTGTCCCTGCAAATTCCATTGCAATCGTGGTGGCATCTACATTATAAACCGACACATTTTGTTCAGCCAAAAAGGCTTTGTCTTCATCCGACAGGAGTTCTTGACTGGTATTGATGATAATTAAGCCATCCTTTTTAATCCCTGAATAAAAGGGAGCCGTGTAGCTTTTCTGCATGGTAATGACCTGGGGGTGGAAAATCATGATCACATCGGGATAGACTAGTTCGCCACGGTCATAAATCCGTTCAGTCCCAATTCGAACATAGCTTTCCGCAGGTGCCATCCGCTTTTCTGCGCCAAAAAAAGGATTTGAAATAGAGAATTTTCCCTCTTTATTGGCCGCCATTGCCATTAAATGGGCAGCAGTCACCGCGCCTTGCCCCCCCAGCCCAGAAATCCGAATGGTAATTCTTTTTCTCTGCATTTTTCTCCTCCCCCTTGCTTAACCTAATTTTAACGAGATGTTACCGCTTGAGAAGCTGCTTTTTCTTTCCTTTTTGCCTCGATTTCAGCCAAATACTGCTTTGCTTCATCTGTAATATATTCCTTATAGTTAAATCGCTCACCGGGTTTTTCAGAATCTCGCATCTCCTGCAATCCTTCCATGGAATTTTTTCCTATCTCCAGAATACAGGGGGTATAAAGCTGAATGTAGGTAGGTCCAACCTCTCGGGCCAGATAAACGGCATTTCTAATCACCCGCTCAACCAATCCAGGTTTACTCGCGGTGAGATTTGCAACATAAACACAACCTGATTCCCGGGCAATTTCAGGCAAACGTACCTTTTCAAAGGTTTTTCCAACGGGAGCCATTTTGGCAACAAACCCTTTCTGCATCAACCCTGATTCTTGTCCTCCGGTGTTGGCATAAAGCTCATTATCAAAGCAGATGGTCGTAAATTTTTCTTGCCTAAACCAGGCCTGAAGTGTCATATCCAACCCAATATCAACGGTGGCGCCATCACCAGCGAGAACCACCACATCCTTTATTTGATTGGGAAATCGAACACTCAGGGCACGTTTCAAACCGCTCGCAACCGCATTTTGATTTCCAAAGAGAGAGTGAATATTATGAACCGCTACCATTGGAAAGACCAAACTGGTGCACCCGGTTGAACCGACCATTACCGTATCTTCAGGGTTTGGAAGGGAAGCCATAATATATCTAAAAGCCATTGATTCAGGACATCCGGCACATAAAGAATGCTCTTCGATTAACTCTTTATTCACACCAATGTCTTTCCAGCCTCTATTTTCCTTCCCGTATGTAGCATTTTCCACAAGATCCTGGTATTCAGGGGGCATAACATCGTAGAATTCCTTACAAATTTTTATTTTTTCCTTACTCATTTTGGGCTCTCCTTTGGGTAACCTTTACAGCTTGAGTTTCTTTAAATTGAATCATTAGGTAAAATAATAAAGGGTCTCAACTTCCCCGTCCGGCAAGAACGGATACGGTTTTTCCTTTACTCGTTACTTTTTGGATCTCCTCCACAATCACTTCTGGGGGCATGGTCATTCCCCCCGCAACATGGGGTCCTGCAATCACCCGTTCATTTCTTTCAATGTTTGCACGAATCTCCTGAGCCAACCATCCAATCACATTAAATTCAGGAACAAAGATATATTTTGCATGTTTGGTGGCTTCTCGAATTTCTTCATAAGGGAAAGGCCTCAACGATTTCACCTTCACCAAACCAACATTAATCCCCTCATCTTCCAAAAGCCGGATCGCTTCACGGCCCTGAGAAACGGCAGTTCCTGATGCAACAATGATAATTTCGTTGTCAATGTTTTCGGTCTCAATGAGTCCCCCGATTAAGGGGATGGTGTGTTTTCGGGACCGTTCACAAGCAGCACGGGTTTCTAATTGCCAAGAAGCGTGAGTCATATAGCTGATATAATTTGACTTCATTATAAACGGATCTCGCATCATTCGGACAGGGGGCACTTCCATATCCATACAAACAACAGGAGATCGGTAAGGATCATAAGGGGGAAGGGTAAGATCCGGTTCCGTTAACATGACGGTGTCCTTAGTGTGTGTGACAAAAAACCCATCACAACATAGTGCCATCGGCAAATGCACATCAGGCTGCTCAGAAACAATGTAGGCCTTTAACATCCAGTCAAAAATTTCCTGGGCGGTCTCCGCATGCCATACCAGCATCCCAGTTCCCAACAAGAAATACATTTCAAGGTTATCCGGTTGAATACTTAAAGGAGAATTAATTCCTCGACAAGTGACGATTACTTGAATGGGAAGTCTGGCGCCTACCCACATTGGGAAGTTCTCAAAAGCACGCATAGTACCAGGACCTGCGGTTGTGGTAAAAACCCTTGCCCCACCAAATGCGGCTCCAGCGCATTGAGACATTACCGCAAATTCACTCTCACCTCTCATATAGTCGCCGACATAACCTTCTGCATAAAGTTCACCGATCAAGGCAGCCGCCTCACTCTGAGGAGTGATCGGGTAGGCCACCATTACATCCACGCTAGCCCGACGAATGGCCTCTTTAATAACCTCACTTCCAGTCAGGAAGGTTGGGGTTCGCGGGGCTTCAAAAAATAACTGACTCGGATCTGTAAAGGTTTGCCCTTTTTTATTTTTTTGACCAATAAATGTTTTTCCTTCAGCCATTGGAGCCCCCTTTTTTTTTTATTTCAATTTTATTCTTTACTGGTTTAGAAGCTATTCCTTTATTTTTTTGGATTTCCATTACCCTTTGCTTTTGAAGAGGAAAAAGAAAATTGCGTATATGGCAAAGCTTGGCTCTTAACCCCGCTGGCCTTTAATTTTTTTACCCATTCAACCAAACGCCAAATTTTCTCCGGACTGATATCGCGAAGGGTAAGCATGGCATCTTCATGGCCAGCCTGGGCACACAAAGCAATGGTATAACAGCTGGTTCCCCCTCGAATTATTTTTAGGGAAAGATTGGCTTGGTGACAATGCACCCCAATAAAGACGCAAACATCTTCCTTATTATGCCAGATGGTTAAATTGGGGTGATTGGGGTTAATTTCAACCGCAGGATCAATTTTTGGATATTTTGGACGATAATCCGCCATTGGAATAATTCGGGCAGGGATTTCATCGGCTAAAGCCTTAATTGCAGTGGCTTTTTGGGCTGCTTTTTCATTCCAATGCCAAAGAACCAACGGACCGGGATGGATTGTGGGAACTTTTGCTCCAAGGAGCTTTCTTGCAGCCTCCTCCAAGGCCTCTTCCTCAGGCACGATCCTGCCTTCAATATGGCCTTGACCAGGATCAGGTAATTGCACTCCCATCATAGCTGCGGCAGGGGGCAAAAAGGCTTCAGGACCCGGAACTACACGATAACGTTCTTTTTTTTCCATAACTACACGAAACCCTTTCGTTTGTTAAAAATACCTTATTCCAATATTGATCTAAATCAAGAAAAAAAGGGGAAATCAATCAAAAAATTCTTTTTTAAATATAACTTACGCTAAGACTACTTGTCAACAAATTATTTATGAATTTTCTTAGAAAATACGTCTTTTTAAACACCTTTTTATGAGGTATTTTTTTAAAAAATTTAAACAAACCTTAGTATTTTTTTACTAAGTAAAATTCTTTATTACTTTAAAACCCATTAAATTTACCTGATTGGCCAATACTAGCCTTCCTAACCCCGAGGTTATACTATTTTTAGTTGAAATTGGAAAGAGTGGCTCCCCCGTGGCATAATCCACGGAACCGAAAACAAAGTCAGATAAGGAGCCACTGATGAAGAATACCACCAGGAAGAGGAAGAAGGCAATACGGGGGTTTGAGGCCGCATACGGGAGGCAAGAACTCATCGATCAAATGTACCACCTTGTTGCGAGAGGCAAGCAGGGATTTGACGCCTGCATGAAGGATCTGGGTAGGATGATGGCAGAGACGATCATGTACATCGAGCGGGAGGAGATCGCCGGGCCAGACTACCGACCTTTCAGTTCTGACATTGCCAAATGGGCGAGCCAGCCTGGGTCGGTCTATATCGGGGATCAGAAGATACCGGTGGAACACCCGCGGCTGCGGGGGCCGGAGGGAGAGATCGCGCTTGGGAGTTATCAGAAGCTGAAAGAGTCGGAAGGTTTC
>DASWJH010000094.1 GCA_036397255.1 Nitrospiria bacterium | reverse complement strand
CAGGATCAGTGCGGGGGAAGGGTTCAAACTTCCGAGTTTTTTTGCGTTGGGAAACCCGATTGTCGGGAATCCGGACTTAAATCCGGAAAAAAGTAAAAGTTTCGATTTGGGGATCGAGCAGGCCTTGTGGAAAAACCGGGCAAACTTCAAAGTGAATTATTTTTATAACCGGTTCAAAGGGGCGATCGATCTGCAGGAAGGCCCGCCCCCCCAACTGGTTAACCGGTCTGAAATTATATCAAAAGGTATTGAAACCGAATTTTCCGTAAGGCCTGTTCCGCAACTGGATGTGATTTCCCATGTCACCTTTTTAGAAACGGATATCAAAGACACGGACGAAGAACTCAGGAACCGGCCGAAATGGAGAGGAGGCGTAGCAATTCAATGGCAACCTTTTTTGGAACTTGTTTTACATTTAGATACGTTATATGTCGGAAAGGTTTTGGATTCCTCGATTCCAACGGGAGACCGCCGGTTGGATGATTATGTCCGGGTGGATCTGGCGATGACCTGGAAGCCTGAACCGAACTGGGAATACTTTTTGGCGGTGGATAATCTTTTCGATGCGGATTACGAGGAGGCGGTTGGATTTCCGTCACCGGGAATTGTTCCGAGAATTGGAGTGAAGGCGACCTTTTAAGGAAAATTTTAAGGTGATTTAGATCCGGGAGAGTCAAAATAACGGTATAAGAACCTTATCCTGTATGGTCCAGACTATACCGATTTAGGACTGCCGCCCAATAGGGTGAACAGTATTACCAGAATGATGGACTGGATGATCCAGCCGATGACGCAAACCCCCACGGCCCGCCACGTGCTTTGATAATCCAACGCTTGCCGGACCGCAATCACCATGGCCACCAGCATCCAAACCGAGGCGCCGAAAAAGACGACCCCTGTCATTCCGGGAAGGATTCCCAACGCCCGGAGGAGTCCCGGAGAACTTGAAAACCCGATGGTCCGCAATAATTCGCCGTGATCTGCATGGGTCTGGGGTTCCGGAAGTACTTTTGTTCCGATGAAGTAGGTCAGAAATGCCCAGATATACCACCCGATAAGGGCGGCAACCGTTCCCAAAATGATCCCGCCGAGGCCCCCTTCCCCCATGGTTCCGATTCCAGCGGCGATACCGGATAGAACCACGACCAGCGTCGCCTGTCCCATCGCCCCTTTGTCCGCTTCCACCTCCTCATAAAGATGCACATCGAGCATCGCAGCACGAATCATCCGGTCCATTAAATCGTTCATTTATCTTCTCCTCCATTCGATTGGGGTTTGAATTGATATAGACCATTAAAACCAAAATTTAACCAAAATGCAAAACTATTAACATGTTGATCTGAAAAAACAAATCAAAAGGTCTCTTTCAAGAGGGGATTGCTTTTTTAGGTTAAAGACAATTATAATTAATCATCGTTCCCTATTTTCTTTCTGTTGTTTTCCAACCTCAGAATAATTTCCTTTATGAATTTAATATGAAACCAATAGATTGATATATATGAAAGCGCGTGACTTTGACAAGAAGTTTGGTGAAGGAAAGGATATTTCCAAATATCTTGACGTGTCAAAGGCGAGAAGGCCCAAGCAGGAACAAAAGAGAGTAAATGTGGATTTTCCTTTATGGGTGATCCATTTGTTAGATTAAAGAAGCAAAACGTCTCGGCGTGCCGCGACAATCCATCATCAAAGTCTGGGTCGCTGAGCGTCTTGAAAAAGCATCTTGAAGATACCTGAGTTCAACTACTGAAGATCCCTCCCAGCTTGCTGAGGGAATCTTCAACATAAACATGAATCAAGACGAGATTTGACCCGTTTCCCCGTTTTAGACGAGATTTGACCCGTTTCCCCGTTTCCTGATAAAGAAGAATCGCGTCTACGTTTGTTCGTTGAAAAGGAGTAGGCATCTTAAAAAAGGAGACCTGAAGATCAACATGAATCAAGACGAGATTTGACGCGGTTCAAAAAAAATTTGGATCAGTCTAAATACTGTTCAATCAACGAAATGTCTGTGGGAAAGATATTCCTTACCCTGAAAATTGTGGCCGCGGTAGTGGGAATTCTGTTAATCATTGGGCTGGGCATCAAATCTTCGAGAGTTATGCCTGATCATGCTGTAGTTTACGCAAACGATGGGTCGAAAACCTACCTCGCACCTCCATGCATAAAAGCGACGGCAGGCCTTCGACTCATTACCGCAGGTGAGGCTCATAGGTTAGGCTATGAACCCGATAGAAAATGTCGTGATAAAGGAGCCTTTGTACAGGATGATCGAAGTCTGACTGGGATTTTTTTCCAGAATATTGGTTTGGTGAACCCCAAAATGTCCAGATGGAACGAAGATGGGTCCTGGAACTACTGAATGATTGAAAAAACTGTTCGAAAAAATTTGTTGTAATCGGACTGGCGTTGGTAATTCTTTCCTTTGCAATCTTCTAAGTAGCGGTAGGGTTTTAGAGAGCTAATATGACTGAAAATCTTACACAAATTCCAAGAATTGAAAGTCGTGCTTCGAATAAAAATACATTTGAGTGGAAAATTCCTGGAAAGGTATCTGTATGCTTAATGTTAATTGATAAGGTCGGATATCTCGTTATTACGAAAGTCAAGCTTAGGAAACTGCATTGGTGGAATCGTTCTTGGAAAACCTTTACGTCAAAATCTCATGATCCCGCCGAAGCCCTAATTAATGCTTTAGACACTTTAGAAAAACATGGGTTTTATATTGATCATAATACGGTTCAGTTTGGAGAAAAAATTGGAGACCCAAATTTTTTTTAAAATGTTGGGGCTTTAATAAATCATTTAAAAACCGTATCGCCACAGTTCTTTAAAAAGCTTTGCGTTGTGTTGCTCTTCCTATCTTCAATGGTGGATGATACAGATCGTTAGATATATATCATTATGGCAAAGATTATCGTCGATTCCAATGTTCTGATTAACTCGTTTCAACGTGGCTCAATCCACAGAAATGATTCCATTGCTTTTATTGATCAGATCGTCAGGTACGATCAACTTATAAGCATGCCAGCTCATGGGTGGTTCGAGGTATGGTGTAATCTCAAAAGAATTTCTTCGGTTGATCGAACGTATCTTCCTCCTTTCTTTGCAGGTAAGATGCAACTACCCTTGGAACTTATCCACATCGATGATCAGTTTATCAAAAAATACGGGAACATCAACATTCCGTATTCAAAGGGTGCCGATCACATTTTTATAGTTGTAGCTTATGAGAATCAGTATCCACTGATTACGTGGGATGATAAAATGAGAAAAATTGCAAAAAAGGTTGGAGTGCAGGTATACGATCCAAAGGAGTATTTACAGGGATTCTGATAAGAAATCGGCTAATTCGTAAATTGCCAGCTTTGTCGACAAGCGTTATTCTTTCTTTTTCTCTCAAAGATTATGGCCAACCACGATTGGAATTTGTGTCCCTTTAATCCGCCTCTCCCTTGTCTCCGACTTTTGAGAATTCATGCTCCCCGAAAATGGCGGATTCGTATTTGTAGTATTTAAATTCCAATAAATTGTGGGAGGGGTCTTCCAGGACGAAGGTCCCGTGTTCGATACGGGTACCGGGAAACCGGTGGCGGGGTTCCATTCGGAATTTAAGACCCTTTTCTTTTGCCCGTTCTGCCATGGCCTTCCAATCCTTTTCGGATTTGAAAATCAAACCGAAATGACGGGGATAGATCCCTTTTTGAGAAAGTAATGGCTCCTGGGTGAGGTGGGCCACAATTTGATTCCCGTTGAGTTCGAGAATGATGGCGGTCTTTGACTCTCGCCCCAGCGTGCATCCTAAACCCTTAACATAAAATTCCTTGGTTCTTTCGGGATGATTGACTGGAAATGCAAGATGAAATATTGTGTGGTTCTTCACTTTACAAACCCCTTTCCCTTTCTGTATTACATTTGAAGTAGAACCAACCGGTTTCCATCGGGATCCTGTAATGTAGAAAAATCAGCTCCTCCAGGGGCGCTCTCAATTCGGCTACAACGTATTTTTTTTCGTTTTAAATCCGCTGTTGCTTTTTTTAGATTTTTTACACGCAACATGATTCCCCACCCGCCATCTGACATCCGGGTTTTGTTTTTATCCTTTTTGGACTTTTTTTTCTCTAAAGCGTGAAAACCTAAAACTGTTCCCCCAGGAACGTTAAACTCTGCATAATAGGGTCGGTTGATGGTGGGTTTTAACCCCAATTGGGTGTAAAAACGGACAGAGGTTTTTACATTTCGAACCCCTGTCATGACCCATGAATCGGATATGATTTTTGCCATTTTTTCCCCTCTTTTAATTAAGTTTTTAAATTACCATCCTTTTAAAATTTTTCGTAGTTTTTCAAGATCTTCATCATCACACCAGACGTAAGCCGAAAATTTTCCTTCAATTCCCATGGCATCAACAGCGTGAAGGTTAATTCCTTCTTGTGCGATCCGGTCCAGTGTTTCCGCCAGTGCACCAGGACGGTCTTCACCGGATAAATGGAAGCAGTTTCCCTCTTTGAAAACCCACCCTGCTTCTCGGGCCACTTTTTTAAAAAGGTTGGGATCCCATGGAATGGCAATTATTTCGGCGTTTCCTCTTCCGGTTCCAAAGCTCCAAACCGCTTCCAGGTTAATCTCGAGTTCAGAGATTTTTTTGGAAAAACGGGCTAACTGACCAGAGCGATCCTCTGTTGAGATAACAATATAAGTGGCGCGTCTAATATCCATTCCTTTTCTCCAGGGTTTGCAGGTTCAGAAAATGAAAGATTTCAAAGATAGGGTAAAGAATAAAAACGTAGAACACGATAGCGAGTTCTTATGAAAAAAGCAAGATTGCCTTTTTGGAAAAAAGACCCCCGGGTGGGTGTTTTAAAAAAGCTTTTTATTTTTATGAAAATTTGAAAGGTAAACGGTAGGGTGGATTGGGCTGCCGGTTATGAAAAGGAGGACAATAGTGGTGGTTTATTAAGGTTGAAGGTTAGAGAGTTTTAAGCAAATAGTTAAGGGCATAATGTGGTCACCAAAGCTTCTGCGGCGGAACGGGGAGGTATAGGTTGCCATTCAGAAGAGAGATTATGAAATCCTAAAACCCTACCTCCTTTCCCAAAATCAATTCTTTGAGCAATCCTAAAAGTTAGGTCCGGGCAGTTTACTTTAATCAACTTTTGGTCATATTCAAAGGTCTCGTATCCGTCCATGGATAACCCGGAAGCCCTCCTGTCCTCGAAATATTTTTTTTTGCTTTTCTCATTTTGGGGTATCAACCGGATCCAGACGGTTATAATACCTTTTGGGGTGGTGCTCATACCCTCCTCATCATAAAAAAATTGATAATGATTACTCTCACCTAATAAAGGCCAATCTTTTGCATTTCCTTCAGTCTGAAAACCTAATACAAAGATCAAACCCATTGTCATCCAAGGCACCAGTGGGTTGTATTTTTGAAATTTCATTTTTAAAATCAAAAAAATTTTGGCCGCCGACATTTTGTGGTGTTGACTTCTTGTCAAAATCGGATTATACGAAAGAACCGGATTCAAAACAACAGAGGGGTTCAGGGGTCATTTTTAAACCCATGGCCTAAAAAAAGTTGAAACCTTTTAATGGGAATGTACGAAAAGGAAATGTTTTGGAAAGGATAAAGGGTTTTCAAAATATTCCTCCTCTGACCGGTTGTTTAAAAATAGACCAATAAAATTTATTAATAGGCTAAGGAGCCCAATGGAACCAATAAAACCTGGGATTTATCGCCATTATAAAGGCAATTTGTATGAGGTCATTGGAGTGGCCATTCATTCAGAAACCGATGAAGAAATGGTGGTTTATCGTGCCCTTTATGGGGAATACGGATTATTTGTTCGCCCTAAAAATATGTTTCAGGAGGAGGTTGGGGTTAAGGGTTTAAAAGAGCCGAGATTTAAACTTTTTAAACCCTTCTAATTTAGGTTTCCCCGTTTATTTTTGGGGTTGGAGTCGGTTTTTTAGCCTTGGAAATATATGTTTTACCCTGGTGCCGCCTTGAGGAAAGGAAGGGCGGGGGGAAGGCCTTATCTTAAAAAAAACTGAATGGAGGTTTATGGAAATCCGACTTTATTATGAAGATACCGATAGCGGTGGCGTTGTTTATTATGCTAATTATTTGAGATACCTTGAAAGAGCACGGACGGAATTTTTTCGAAATTTAGGCTGTGATGTTGGGGTTTTAATGGAAAAGGGTTTTTTGTTTGTGGTGACTCATGTGAATTTGCACTATCATTTACCTGCCCGCTACAATGATGTAATAAAAATTGAAACCATTGTCGGAGAAATGCGAAAAGCAAGTTTTATCCTGACCCATCAAATATTTCTTAAAAAAAATGACGCTTTGTTGTTGGATGGTCAAATCAAAATGGCCTGCCTGGGGCCAGAAGGGAAACCAAGGCGGTTGCCCGATGAAATGGTTCAGGTTTTAAAGTAATTAAATTTATTTTATTTTAGTTCCGGGAGGGGCATCCTCCAGAAGTGTGAGGAGAGATTGAACCTCCTGGTCACCTGCTGCAAGGACCATTCCTTGAGATTCTACCCCCATCAGCTTGGCGGGTTTAAGGTTTACCACCACCGCAACTTTTTTCCCAATGAGGGTTTCAGGGGAGTACTTCTTTCCAATTCCTGCGACAATTTGTCGCTGGTCTGACCCGATATCCACTTTTAATTTCAGAAGTTTATTAGATTTTGGAATGGCCTCTGCGGAAATGATCTGGCCTACACAAAGATAGATTTTCGAAAAATCTTGAATGGAAATGCTTTCTCCCTCGGTTAAGTGGTCTTCTTTTTGCTGAACGGGTCGATTTTTTAGGATCGAATCTTTATTATTCAGCCTGGGAAAAAGGTGCTCCTTTTTTTGAACCGGAGTACCGGGTTGAAGTGTTCCCCATTGAATTTGTCCACTTGGGGATTCCAATAAAGGATCTTCCCATTGAACTCGGATTCCAAGTTGTTGGGCTATTTGAATGGCGGTATTGGGCATAAAGGGATAGAGAAAAAGACTGGTGACCCGAAGGGCTTCAGCAGTGTTATATAAAACGGTTTCCAGTTGGGTTTTGTCAGAGGGGGATTTTGCCAATTTCCATGGGGCTGTTTCCTCAATATATCGGTTGGCCCGGTCTACTAATTTGAAAATTTCTTCAAGGGCTTTGTGAAATTCAAGGTGGTTCATATATTTTTCAAAGGGATTAAACAGGTTGGAAACCACTTCTTGAAGGGGACCCCCATCCCCTTTTGGAGCGGGTATTATTCCATTAGAATATTGTTCAATCATTTGAATGGTTCTGCTTAAAAGATTTCCTAAATCGTTTGCAAGGTCACCATTGAAACGATGTGTTAATGCTTCTTTTGAAAAATCACCATCTCCTCCGAAGGGAACTTCACGAAGGAGAAAGTAACGGAATGCATCCACCCCAACGTCATTCACAATGGCATGGGGGTCGATAACGTTTCCCTTGCTTTTTGACATTTTTTCCCCTTCAACGGTCCACCAGCCATGGGAAAAAATCTTCTTGGGCAAGGGAAGACCCACCGACATGAGAAAGGTAGGCCAATAGACTCCGTGAAACCGAAGAATATCCTTTCCGATAACATGAAGGTCTGCAGGCCAGAGTTCTTGCATCTTTTTCGTATCATTAGGAAATCCCGCAGCGGTGAGATAGTTCGTCAAGGCATCGAACCATACGTAGATCACATGTTTTGGGTCTTTGGGAAGAGGGATTCCCCAATCGAAACTCGTCCGACTGATGGAAAGGTCCTTTAACCCTCCCTGGACAAATCGAATGATTTCTTTTTGGCGGTTTCTGGGTTGAATGAAATCCGGGTGCTCTTCCAGGTAGCGAAGGAGTCGGTCCTGATATTTAGACATTCGAAAAAAGTAACTTTCCTCTTTTAGTTTTTCAACCGGGCGATGGCAGTCCGGGCATTTCCCGTTCACCAAAACCAATTCGGTCCAAAAGGTCTCGCATTGGATACAATACCAATCTTCATACTCTCCCTTATAGATATCTCCTTTTTCCGAGACCATATCGAAAAGGGCTTGAACAGCCCGATAATGTCTATCTTCGGTGGTCCGTATAAATTCATCATAAGAAATATTTAATTTTTCCCAAAGCTCTTTAAAGCGAAACACTACCTGATCCGCTAAGTCCTTTGGGGTCAGACCCCTAAGTTGGGCAGCCTTTTGTATTTTTTGTCCATGTTCATCTGTTCCCGTTAAAAATCGAACGCGAAACCCGGTGAGACGTTTATAACGTGCCAAGGTATCGGCCGCCACCGTGGTATAAGCGTGACCGATATGAGGGACATCATTGACATAATAAATGGGGGTGGTAATGTAAAATGTTTTTTCTTTCGGCATTATATTTTTCCTAGGTGGCCACCATATGGTTCTCCGCAATGATCTCTCTGAGGAGGAGTAAAATTTTTTCCATACAAAGTTGGCGGTTGTGGTTCCTCAGGATACCCTCTTTGGCTTGGATTAGCTCTTGGTGAAGACAATGAATTTGGTCGATGGAAAAAATTTTGGAAAGGTCTTTCATTATTGTGATTTCCCTTGCTTCTTTGACCAGCTGGAGAGGGGATCCCATTTGAATCAATAGAATTTCCCTTAACCAGAGAAGCAACCATAACATTTTTTCTTCCATGACATCGTTGTCTCGGGACCAAATTTCGGCGGTTTTCAAAATTAACGATATTCCCCCTTCAGAAAAAGAGGTTAAAAATTGGAGGGTTTCCCTTTTTTCTTCGAAAAAGGAATCAGGTTGGATGGTGAGCGCTTTTCCAATTCTTCCCATAGAAAAATAGGCAATATCCAATGCTTGATCCGGGGAAATTCCAATTTGGGTCACCAAAACGTCTACCAGGAAATCAAAAGTGAATGGGGCGAAAACGACTTTCACACAACGGGAAGCGAGAGTGGTAAGGAGAAGATGGGGACTTGAACTAATTAAAATCAGGGTGCAATTCTTTGGGGGTTCTTCAAGCGTTTTTAAAAAGCAATTTGCGGCCTCTCGATTCATTTTTTCAGCGTCATTGAGGATGAAAAATTTTCTTTCCCCCATTTGGGGTTTTAAAAAAATTTTTTGTTGCAGATTTCTTATTTGGTTTACTTTTAAAGTATTTCCTTCGGGTTGAATCAAATGGATGTCCGGGTGAGCGGAGGAGTCAATTAAGCGACAGGAACGGCATTCCTGGCAGGGATCTGAAAATCCAAAATTAGCCGGTGTTTTTCCATCCCCTTTTTTTCTATGAGTACAATTTACTCCTTTTGCAAATTCCAAGGCCAGGAGTTGTTTTCCAAGTGCCTTTTCTCCCCCGAAAAGATAGGCCTGGGCGATTTTTTCCTGAAGAATTGAACGGTGGAGGATTTCCTTGGCTTGTTGATGGCCGATAACTTTTTTAAAGATTTTTCCCCCGGTCATGTCTTTTTTTTGAGACCCTTCCCCGATTGTCGGTAATCCGTTAAATAAGGGATCAAAATCTGCATGATTTCCTTGTGAATGGTTTCAGAGTCATTCCCTCCTGAAAGAACCTGAATTCTTTTGGGGTTTTCCTTCGCAATTTGGAGGTATCCTTCGCGAACCCTTTGGTGAAATTCCAAATTCTCCTGGTCTAAACGGTTGAGGGGTCCCCTTTTTTTAATCCTTGAAAGTCCTTTTGAAACATCAATATCTAGAAGAAAGGTGAGGTCGGGTTCTAGGCCATTTAAAATGAATGAATTTAACTGGTTTAGCTGTTCTGTGTCTCTTCCTCTTCCATTTCCCTGGTAAGCCAAGGTGGCGTCTGAAAATCGGTCAGAAATAACAATTTCTCCTTTCTCTAAAGAGGGTTGAATAAGCTCCGCAATATGTTGCGCCCGACTAGAAAGATACAGAAAAAGCTCAGTTTTTGATGCCATCTTTTGATAATTTTTATCCAGAATGATCTCCCGGATTTTCTCCCCGATAGGTGTTCCTCCGGGTTCCCGGGTAACCACCGTAGATAGCCCTTCGCGGTTTAGGGCATAACCGAGTTTTTGGATCTGAGTTGATTTTCCCGATCCCTCAATTCCTTCAAATGTAACGAATAAACCGCTCATGAAGAATCATGTTAATACAAGTGATATCCGGGAGTCCATAACTCTTTAAGGTTTTAAAATCGAAAAGGAATTGTGTTTGATGCAATTCCTTAAAGATGGATTTGGTGATCGCCTTCCTTAATTGGGAGGGTTCGGGTTGTACAGAGAATGACCTGTCGGTGACGACCCAAGGCCCTCAAAACATCTAAAAGTGCAGCTTGCCGCTTTGGGTCAATTCCGATAAAAGGATCGTCTAATAGAAGGGGAAAAGGATGCTTGTCTTTTAAAAGACCCTGACCGCTCAAAAAAAGAACAACCCAGGTTAAATCCAAGGTTCCGGAGCTGAGATTCTCCCATGGGAGGAAAGAACCATCGGGACCTTTAATGGAAACCACCCCATCGGGAGAAAGGAATAACTCCCCTAGCGGAACAGGGGCAAGTCTTTTTAAAAGGGTAGTTGCTGTGGCATGCATCGATCCTGGGTCTAATGGGGCGACCTTTTCATATATGGAAGGGGTGAGGTGAAAGGACAACCTGTGGGTGGAGTTCCCTGTTTCAGTGGGTGTTGATGATAAGGCCAGGTCTTTTTCAATTTCAGGCCCAGGGGGTTGCATCATTTGGGTTTGATCAAGGGTTGGGCCCTGTTTTAATTTTCGGATTTCATCTTGAATACTATAGAGGTCTGATGGGGCATCCCCCAGGTTTTTGAGTTGGGTTTCCAAGTGTTCTATTTCCTTGGAGTATTTTTTAAAATCTTCATCCAGGGCTTGGGGGGTATTTTCTTGGAGAAGCTCTCGAATTTGTTTTTCCAGGTCTTCTTTCGCGCGGGATAAATTTCGGTACCCGCGTATTTTTTCCCGAAGTTCCGCACCGTTTTTACACCCTGTTTTTTTAAGGAAATCCAAAAAAGGCCCGTAGGTTTTTTGAAAAATTTCTTCCTGAGCTTCTTGCTTGCGGTATAATTGGTCAATCTGATCGTGAAGTTTTGACCTTTTTGAAGAATGGTCCCTATCCTTCCAAATTGACCAAAGGATGAAGCCAATTCCCGTGGCAAACCCAAGAAAAAAAAGGTGTCTTAAAAACCCTTGAAGGCTAATGGCCAGGCCAACTCCCATATTCAAAATAATAATGCCGGACCCTATCCATAAAAATTTGTTTTGAAGTAGATTGATTTCTGGAAGGGTTAGAAGGTTGTTGAGGAGAGTTGTTTTTTCCTCATCGATTTCCTGAAGAAAAGGCTGTTGGTCTTTTTCTGATTGTTCATAGGCTTGGGCCATTTCGTCCAGATTGGGTGGAGCCTCGGAAAAAAGGACAAGGGAGGCCTCTTTGGCGGAAATGGTTTTGAGCTCTTCAATTTTTTCACCCCAAAGTCTGATTCGTCTTTTTAGATCACTGGCTTTATCCCTTTGGTTATTGAGTTTTTCTTCAATTTGGAGAACCTTTTCTGCTTTTTCCTGCATGGTCATCAATTCTGTTAAGCGCTTATCCCTTGCCTCCTGGGAAAGGGAAGGTTCAGTGGGGGAGACGGAAGGGTCGGGCCCCGGGAGCGGAGCGGTAAATGACGTATCTTGCTTTGAGGAAGACACTGCATTTTTTTTTGAATTGGGGGAATGAAATGAGGGTAGACCATCCCGTTTCAACATTGAGGTTTTCTCAATATCATCCCCTTGAAGGCCGTGGAGTTCCTGCTGGACAAATCCTAGAATCCGGGTATCTTCCTTTTCGGTGATAACGAATTTCCTGGATTGATCCAGTTTTGAAAGGGCTTGTCTTTTGTTGGTGAAATCCCTGGTGATTCGAAAAATTTCCCCCTGGCTTGTCTTAATGACAATGCCTGCCTGGGAAGTGACCGAGGGGTCGTTTGAAAGGAGGGATTTTGAAGGAGCCCATGCGGATCCAAATATCCCGGCCACCACGCTTTCTAAAAGGGTGGTCTTTCCGGAGCCGTTGTCCCCCTGAATGATGTTAAGGCTGGGTTTGAAACTAAGGCGGGTAAGCTGCTTAAAATTTCGTATTTCTTGAAGGACAACCTCGAATATGGTCACCTTTTTTACCTTTTTGAATTTATTCGGGGTGGCATTTTTTAAGCGTGGCTCATCTTAATTCAACTATTTGGAAATTGCAAATGTATTCTTATCAATTCCGCTTGCATACCTTTTTGAAAACGGTTAAAATTATTCTAGTTTTTTCAACGGAGTATATCCCATTCCGCATCCTTTCATTTATCAAAGTAGGATGGGGGACGGATGCCCCGAACATTTAAAACTTCAGAAGGGTGACTCTTACGAGTAAACACATTAAAGGGTATTTTTTTGCAGGGCTTTTGGTGGTGACCCCTATCTGGGGTACCTACCTGGTATTAAAAACCTTATTTATTACCACTGAGGGGTTTCTTGGAGATTTACTTAAAAAGTATATCGACTTTTATATTCCCGGTCTAGGGATTGTTACCCTTGTTTTGCTGATTTTTTTCACGGGGGTTCTGACCACCAATTTTATCGGGAAAAAACTTTTTCAAATTTGGGAATTTTTTTTAAGACAGGTTCCCATTGTTAGAAATATATATTCCACGATTAAATCGATTATTGATACCGTTTCCCGTCAAGGGAATAAACGGTTTAATCGGGTTGTTTTAATTGAATTCCCAAGAAAAGGCCAGTATTCCCTGGCCTTTCTGACTGGTGTCACTCAGGGGGAAGTACAGCGGGTGACGCATCAAAAGGTGGTGAATGTTTATGTTCCGACAACGCCAAATCCGACCTCGGGCTATATGTTGATGGTTCCGGAAGAGGATATTATCCCGCTTTCCATGACGGTTGAGGAAGGAATGAAGATGATTATTTCCGGGGGTTTTTATTCCCCTTCTTCCCCCCAGGCGGGGGAAGGTGTGATAAAGGGAAACGTTGGATGAATCGTTTGGGTGTGTTGATCCTTGCGGCAGGGTTGGGCAAAAGGATGCGATCTAAAAAAGCGAAGGTTCTACACCCCTTGTGCGGAAAGCCGGTTATCCTTTATTTGGTGGATCGGTCCCTCTCCTTAAAACCCGATGTCACCATTGCCGTTGTGGGTCATCAAGGCAAGGAAGTTCAAGCCCTGGTAAAAAACAGAGGGATTAAGATTGTCCGACAGGAAAAACAGCTGGGAACTGGACATGCGGCCCTGCAAGCACAAACAATATTAAAACGTTTCCAGGGGGATCTCTTGATCCTTAACGGGGATACCCCTCTTTTAACCCAAGCCACTCTTCAACAGTTTTTGTTACACCATCGGGAGACCGGTTCGACCTTGTCGTTATTAACGGCAGTTTTGAAAAATCCCACAGGATATGGAAGAATTTTACGGAACTCTCCGGGTGATGTGTTACGGGTGGTAGAGCAAAAAGATGCCACCTCTCAGGTGCAAAAAATTCAAGAAGTCAATGGGGGAATTTATCTGGTCGATCCGGGTTTTCTTTTTAAGGCGTTAAAAAATTTAAAAAAAGACAATGCCCAGAAAGAATACTATTTAACGGACATTGTAGAAGAAGCCGTGAGAAATAAAAAAAAGGTTACCGCTTGGGTGGTTCCTGAAGCGGCCGAAATCCTCGGGGTTAATAGTCGGAAAGACTTTTCCGTTGCAGAGACCATGATGCGACGCCAAATTTTGGAAAACCTAATGGATCGGGGTGTAACCGTTATAGATCCCGCCACCACCTATGTGGATGAGGAGGTTTTGGTTGGGCAGGATAGTGTGCTTTATCCCTCCACTTTTCTTGAGGGGAGGACGCAAATTGGGGAAGGATGTGTCATTGGACCGTGGGTCCATATTATTGATAGCTGTTTGGGAAATGGTGTTTTGGTTCGAAATGGTTGTGTGGTGAAGGAATCAATACTGGAGGACACGGTTTCCGTGGGTCCCTTTACTCATTTACGGGCCGGGACAGTCCTCAAAAAAGAGGTCCGGATTGGAAATTTTGTAGAAATAAAAAAAAGTGAATTAGGAAAAGGTTCCAAAGCCAATCACCTGAGCTATATTGGGGATGCCGAAATCGGAAAAGGGGTGAATATCGGGGCGGGAACCATCACCTGCAATTATGACGGGAACAAAAAATCAAAAACCGTGATTGGGGACGGCGTTTTTGTCGGGAGTGATACCCAGTTGGTTGCCCCGGTGAAGGTCGGGCGAAAGGCCATGATCGCTGCGGGATCTACCATCACACGGGATGTTCCACCGGGGGCTTTGGCCATCAATCGTGTTCAACAGGAGAATAAAACCGGCTGGGTGAAAAAAAGAAATTTGCGGGCAAAGAAACCGACCCAGAAAAGGAAATCTTAAAAACCCTCGCTGTTCACCCCCCTTGGGAAAAGGTGCTGTGATTGGAAGGAAATCGTGAAGAAGGAATTTAAAAGAATCCATATTTAGAATGAGGGAATAGGGTATTATGTGCGGCATTATAGGGTATGTAGGGCATCGAAATGCGGTTCCCCTTTTGGTTGAAGGGTTGAAGCGATTGGAATATCGAGGTTATGATTCCGCCGGAATTGCCTTTTTACAGGAGGGAAAAGTTGAGGTCAGGCGCTGTGTAGGAAAACTGGTGAATTTGGAGAAGGCCATTCAGGATCAATCTTTTGAAGGATCCATTGGAATTGGCCACACCCGCTGGGCGACCCATGGGAAACCCTCAGAGGAGAATGCCCACCCCCATCGGGTGGGGGGATTGGTGGTGGTTCATAATGGAATCATTGAAAATTTTTTAGTGCTGAAACGTGAGCTCCTTGCGGAAGGAAAACAGTTTTCCTCCGATACCGATACGGAGGTGATCGTTCACCTCATTGATCGTGCCCTTCAGAAGGTAGATTCCCTGGAGGCTGCTGTTCAGATAGCGTTGGGACAGATTCGGGGTGCTTATGCCTTATTGGTCCTTTCGGAGTCCCACCCTAATCACCTGATTGCGGCACGAAATGGATGTCCTTTGGTGGTGGGTATCGGAAAAGGGGAGTTTTTTGCCGCCTCTGATATTCCTGCCATTCTCAATCACACCCGAAAGGTTTTGTACCTACACGATGGGGAATTTGCTTCTCTTTCCCCCTCCGGGGTGGTTTTAAAAACCCTAGATGGAAAGATCATTGAAAGGGGAATCGATGAGGTAACCTGGAACCCGGTTATGGCGGAAAAAGGAGGATATCGCCATTTTATGCTCAAAGAAATCCACGAACAACCCCGGGCCATGATGGACACCATACGGGGAAGGGTAAACCTTGAAAAAGAGTTTGTAGAGTTGGAAGAGATGGGGTTTTCAATTGAGAAATTAAAAAAACTCAAACGGGTCACCCTAGTGGCCTGTGGAACCTCATGGCATGCCGCTTTAGTGGGAAAATTCCTAATTGAAAAACTAGGGAAACTTCCTGTTGAAGTGGATATCGGTTCCGAATTTCGCTACCGTGATCCATTGGTCGGTTCGGGTGACGTTTTGGTGGCCATCTCGCAATCGGGTGAGACAGCCGATACATTGGCAGCAATGCGGGAAGCCAGTAAAAAAGGAGCCCATGTGATTTCCATCTGTAACGTGGTGGGAAGTACCATTGCCCGGGAGTCACAGGGTGTTATTTATACCCATGCCGGCCCGGAAATTGGAGTGGCCTCCACCAAGGCCTTTACCTCCCAGTTGATGGCACTTTATCTTTTGGCCCTCTATTTGGGAAGGGTTAGGGGAACTTTGGGTCGGGATGAAGAAAAAATGTTGATCAAGGCGTTGGTCCACGCCCCCCAATGGGTGGAAGAGGTTCTTCAGAAAGAGGAGAAGGTCCAAGATATCGCCCGGCGTTTTTTCCAGTTTCGGGACTTTTTATATTTGGGACGGGGTGTCAACTATCCCGTTGCACTGGAAGGGGCGCTCAAACTGAAGGAGATTTCCTATATTCACGCGGAGGGCTATCCTGCCGGTGAAATGAAGCACGGGCCTATTGCCCTGATCGATGAAAACATGCCGGTGGTGTTTATTTCCCCCCAGGATTCGGTATATGAAAAAGTTTTAAATAGCGTGATGGAGGTCAAGGCGAGAGGGGGGATTGTGATCGCCATTGTAGAAGAGGGTGATAATGAGGTAAGCCAGAAAGCGGATGAGGTATTGGTGGTTCCAAAGGTGCATCCCTTTTTGTCTCCACTGGTAATGGTCATTCCCCTTCAGCTATTGGCCTATCACATTGCCGTGTTGAGAGGCAGTGATGTGGATCAACCCAGAAATTTGGCTAAAAGTGTGACGGTGGAATAATCAGGAGCGGGATCTGGAAATGGAAAAATTTTTGCTTGATTTAAATCCAAACCAACAGGAAGCGGTGTTTCATACCGGTGGCCCTTTATTGGTGTTTGCGGGAGCGGGAAGCGGAAAAACACGGGTCATTACTTATCGAATTGTCCATCTAATTCAGAACTTGGGTGTGGACCCGCATAATATCCTTGCAGTGACCTTTACCAATAAAGCGGCTGATGAAATGAAAGCCAGGATCGAATCGTTGGTGGGGTCCCTGGCCAAAAAGGTTTGGATCAGCACCTTCCATTCGGCTTGTGTTCGAATGCTCAGGGCCCATGGAGATCGGTTGGGGTTATCCCGGGATTTTGTCATCTATGATCAAGGGGATCAACACACCCTGGTGAAAGAATGTGTTAAAATCTTGCAAATAAATGAAGACCTGTATCCCCCAAAGGTGATTTCCCATCGAATCAGCTCTCTTAAAAACCAGTTAAAAACCGCTGTTGAATTTAACAGAGAAGCCCAGAATTTTGGTTTGGAGGAAAAGGTTCAGAAGGTATATGACCTATATCAAAAACGGCTTCACCAAAATAATGCCCTAGATTTTGACGATTTGATTATGAATTCGGTGGACCTTTTTCAGCAGAAAACAGATATTCGGGAAGGGTATCAGGCACGGTTTCACTATGTGATGGTGGATGAATACCAAGATACCAATCCTGCCCAGTATCAACTCACACGACTTTGGGTTGGAAAGGAATCAAACCTGTGCGTGGTGGGGGATGATGATCAAAGCATCTATGCTTTTCGAGGAGCCGACCATAAACACATTCTTCAATTTGAAAGAGATTTTCCCAATGCAAAGGTGGTGAAGCTGGAACAAAATTACCGTTCCACACAAACCATCCTGGGAGCGGCTTCAGGGGTGGTCAGCAAAAACCAAAAACGGAAAATAAAAACCCTTTGGACTGAGAATGGAAATGGGGAAAAGGTTATTCTGTGTTCCAACTCGGATGAGGAGAAGGAGGCACGGTATATATCCGATTTTATTCGAAAGGCTTTTCAAAGAGGGAACCCATTTGGAGATATGTGTATCCTTTATCGAACCCATGCCCAATCCAGATCTCTTGAGGACGGATTGAGGCGTGAAGGCATTCCCTATGTGATCATTGGTGGGGTAAGGTTTTATGAACGCCGCGAGATAAAGGACCTATTGGCCTATTTCAGACTTTTGCTCAACCCCAATGACCAGGTGAGCTTAAAACGGGTGATTAATCTTCCCCCCAGAGGGATTGGAGCGGTCACCTTGGATCAAATGGAAACCATCGCCTCGGAAAAGAAAATAGGGCTGTGGGAGGCGATCAAAACCCTTGGGGATGAAGGCATTCAAACGGGTTCTCAGAAAAGATGTGTTGAATTTTTCAATCTATTGGAGGGATTCCGGAAAGAGTTGGACAAAGGGTCTTTGGTAAACGTTTTAGGGCACCTCATAGACCGGATTGGTTTTATGGATTATCTTCGGAAGGAATTTGAAACCGGGGCGGAAGCCCGGATTGAAAATGTGAAAGAACTTCTTTCGGCTTTGGGGGAGTTTGAGGAAAAAAATCAGCCGGGTGATCTGAAACTGTTTTTGGATCAGGTGAGCCTTGTTAGCGAACCACCAGGGAAAGGAAATTCAAAAAATGCGGTTTCTTTAATGACTCTGCACAATGCCAAGGGGTTGGAGTTTCCCGTGGTTTTCATGGCAGGTATGGAAGAGGGCCTTTTTCCTCATAAAAGGTCCTTGGGAGATTCCCAGGAGTTGGAGGAGGAACGCCGGTTATGCTATGTTGGTATGACCCGGGCAGGAGAGAAATTGGTTCTTACCCATGCTACCCAGAGAAGATTACATGGGACGACCCAATGGAATACCCCCTCACGGTTTATGGAGGATATTCCGGAGGAGTTTCTGTTCCGAACGGAGTTTAGTGGTTCCGGTGGTTTTTCTCCTATCGTGAAAGAAACGGGGGGTTTTGGAAACCCAAAAAGGCTTAATCAAACTGCCCAGGGAATTTTTGACCCATCCAATACTTTTTCAACCTCTGATGGTCCATCGACCCTTTTTAAGGTGGGAGTGAGGGTCCGTCACCCGGTATGGGGAGAGGGAATTATCCGAAGAAGTGATGGCCCCGTAGGGGATCAGCGGGTGAGCGTTGATTTTCCCAGGGTTGGGGTAAAACGATTAGCCATTAATGTTGCGCGACTGGAAAGGGTTTCGGGATGAAAATTCAAAAAAAAGAAGTGGAACACGTTGCGAAACTGGCCCGCCTGGTTTTTTCGGAAAAGGAAAAGGAACTGTTTGGCCAGCAACTCAGCAGTATCCTGACTTATATTGAAAAATTAAATGAACTCGATACATCCAACGTAGAACCGACAACCCATGTGGTTCCCCTTCATAATGTATTTAGAGAAGACGAAGTGAGGCCCTCTCTCAGTGCTGAATCGGCTTTGTCCAATGCCCCTGAAAAAACGGATGGCTTTTATCGTGTTCCCAAGATTATAGAGGATTAGCCAATTAACAGAATGTTGAAAAACTCGTTTGCTGTTATTCCCGGATGTTTAATCGGGAATCCAGTTTGTGTAAATCCAACAGGGTCTTGATTTCTGCTTGGGAAGGAATGACCCCTTGGTATGAAAATATATGCTTTTTCAACAACCTGTGAGGAGCGTTAAAGATTTTCAATAAGGAAAAGCGGGTTATCTTATGCTAAGACAAATGTTGCGGTCCAAGATACATCGGGCCACGGTGACAGAAGCCGATCTAAATTATGATGGGAGCATTACCATCGATGAAGGGTTGATGCAAAAGGCAGGGATCCTTCCCTATGAACAGGTCATGGTTTCCAATTTGAATAATGGGGAGCGTTTTGAAACCTATGTCATCCCAGGGCCGAAAGACTCGGGACAGGTCATTCTCAATGGACCCACGGCTCGAAAGGGGGTTGTCGGGGATAAAATTGTGGTTTTTTGTTATGAATATTATAACGAAGAGGAAATCAAACGGTTTAAACCCACCATTGTTAAGGTGGATGAGAAGAACCGAGCGGTGAGTTAACCATGTCAACCCCAGATTATCATAAACTGTCTCTTCATGAATTATCCCTCCGTCTTCAAAAACAAGAAGTCAAAGCGGTGGAGATTCTTGATTCCATTTTTGACCGGATTGATCAGGTGGAAGGGAGGGTCCATTCCTACGTCACCTTAATGAGGGAGGAAGCATTCCGTCAAGCAAAAGCAGCGGATATGCAACTTGCCGGGGGAAATTCTCAATCGCCTCTTATGGGAATTCCGGTTGCTCTTAAAGACAACCTATGCACATTGGGGGTGCGAACCACCTGCTCATCCAAAATTTTAGAAAATTTTATCCCACCGTATAGCGCCACCGTTGTGAACCGTTTGCAGGAAGCAGGAGCGGTGTTCGTTGGAAAAACCAACCTAGACGAGTTCGCCATGGGTTCCTCCACAGAAAACTCCGCTTTTGATACCACCCGAAATCCATGGGATTTAGATAGAATTCCTGGGGGTTCCAGTGGGGGATCGTCGGCCGCAGTGGCTGCGGATACCTGTATTGCGGCTTTGGGTTCTGATACTGGAGGTTCCATAAGGCAGCCTGCGGCTTGTTGCGGTGTGGTGGGGTTGAAACCAACCTATGGGCGGGTTTCCAGGTTTGGTTTAATTGCCTTTGCATCCTCATTGGATCAGATTGGGCCCTTAACCAAAAATGTGATGGATAGCGCATTAATGATGAATGTCATTGCTGGTTTTGATCCTTTGGATTCAACCTCTGCAGACATTCCTGTTCCTGATTATACCCAAGGTCTTGAAGGGGGGGTGCAAGGAATGACCTTTGGGATTCCTAAGGAATATTTTAAACAAGGGGGTGATGAGGAGGTCAGTAGTGCGGTTCAAAAGGCCATTTCGCACTTGGAAAAATTGGGGGCGAAAACCCGGGAAATATCACTGCCCCATACCGATTATGCCGTCGCCACTTATTATATTTTGGCCACCGCAGAGGCCAGTTCGAATCTTGCCCGTTATGACGGCGTGAAGTTTGGGTATAGAACACAGGAAGCCAAAGACCTATTTGAGATGTATGTAAAAAGCCGGGCTGAGGGTTTTGGGGCGGAAGTAAAAAGAAGGATTATGCTGGGAACCTATGCTTTAAGTTCGGGGTATTATGATGCCTATTATGCGAAAGCCCAAAAGGTGAGAAGTTTAATCAAGCGTGATTTTGACCAAGCCTTCCAAGAGGTGGATGCCATTGTAACCCCGACGGCCCCGACGGCGGCTTTTAAAGTGGGAGAGAAGGTGGAAGATCCACTTCAAATGTACCTTTCTGATATTTTCACGATTTCCGTGAACCTTGCGGGGATACCAGGTATTTCTCTACCCTGCGGTTTTACTTCCCATCAATTGCCCATTGGCCTCCAGTTGTTGGGGAAACCCTTTGATGAAGCTGGCCTTTTGAAAACCGCTTTTGCACTAGAGAGGGAAATGGGGTGTTTAGATAAGAGGCCGCCACTCACATGACCAAGTTGGCAGCCGAGAAGAAATATGAACCGGTAATCGGTTTGGAGGTTCATGCCCAAATGCTGAGCCATTCAAAGATTTTTTGTGGCTGCAGCACATCATTTGGGAAGGAACCCAATAGCCAAACCTGCCCAATTTGTATTGGCCTCCCCGGAGTCCTCCCGGTTTTAAACCGCCGGGTGGTGGAATTTGCCATTAAACTGGGCCTTTCCACCCACGGAGATATTTCCCCCTACAGCCGTTTTGCGCGGAAGAATTATTTTTACCCGGACCTTCCTAAGGGGTATCAAATTTCTCAGTTTCACCTTCCCATTGTTGAGAATGGGCATTTGGATATCTGGGTGGACGGCCAGGTCAAACGGGTTGGCCTGACCCGGATTCATATGGAAGAAGATGCGGGGAAAAACCTTCATGAAGGAATCGATAGTGCCAGCCATGTAGATCTCAACCGGGCCGGTGTTCCCTTATTGGAGATTGTCAGCCAGCCCGAAATCCGTTCTTCCGAAGAAGCGGTGGCCTATCTAAAAGCGTTGCGGGATATTCTGATCTATCTTGAGATTTGTGATGGGAATATGGAGGAAGGGAGTTTTCGGTGTGATGCCAATGTTTCCATCCGTCCTTCAGGAAGTGAAACCTTTGGAACCCGCGTGGAAATCAAGAACCTCAATTCATTCCGGTTTGTTCAGAAAGCCATAGAATATGAAATTAAACGCCAAGAAGAAGTATTGGCGGATGGAGGGGCCATTGTCTTAGAAACCCGGTTGTGGGATTCTCAACACGGCAGAACTTCACCCCTTCGCTCAAAGGAAGAAGCCCATGACTACCGTTATTTTCCCGAACCCGATTTGGTGCCCCTTCAGATAGAATCCAAGTGGATTGAAGAAATTAAAAAAGGGCTCCCGGAATTACCCGAAGCGAAACGGGCCCGGTTCGTCAAAACGTTTAATTTGCCTCCATATGATGCGGGCGTGCTGACTTCCTCCCGTGCCCTGGCCGATTATTTTGAAGCCTGTGTCACGCTTATAAATAAACCCAAAATGGTCAGTAATTGGATCATGACCGAGGTTCTTAGAACCCTCAAAGGGGCTTCCGATATATCTGAACAGGATGAATCATTGTTTTTTGAAAAAACCATGCCCCCCAGTCGCTTGGTAGAATTATTGAAGCTGATTGACCAGAGCGTCATCAGCAATACCATTGGAAAATCCGTTTTTGAGGAGATGATCCAAAAGAAGGGGGCTAGTGCGGAATCAATTGTTAAAGAAAAGGGTGTTGCACAGGTCAGTGATGAAGGGGCTTTGGAAAGGATGATCGATCAGATTATCGCTTCCCATGAAAAAGAGGTAAAAGAATTCAAAAGTGGAAAAGAGAAACTTTTCGGGTTTTTTGTGGGGCAGGTCATGAAACTGTCCAAGGGAAAGGCCAATCCAGGGAAAGTTAATGAACTTCTCAAAAAAAAGTTAAAAAGCGAGAGGTTGGAGGCTTAAGGCAAAAAACTAAAATCTAAATCCTGAAAGCTGACAGCCGAAAACTGAAGGCTAGAACCTAAAGGAGTCTTTTCGTGAGTGACATTTTAGATGTTTTTGCAAGGGAAATTTTAGATTCCCGGGGAAACCCCACCGTAGAGGCGGATGTGATTTTGGAATCCGGAGCGATGGGCCGTGCCGCAGTACCATCGGGTGCATCCACAGGTGAACGTGAAGCCGTCGAGTTGCGGGATGGAACGAAATCCCGTTACCTTGGAAAAGGGGTGGCCAAAGCGGTGGGCCATGTGAATGATGAAATCGGCCCCCAAATTAACGGGCTGGATGCTCAAGAACAGGTTTTTATTGATGAGGTCATGATTGAACTGGATGGAACCCCCAATAAATCCCGGTTGGGCGCAAATGCTATTTTAGCGGTTTCTCTTGCTGTTGCTAAGGCGGCGGCGGAGGAAGTGGGTCTTCCTTTTTACCGGTATTTGGGTGGGGTCAACGCCAGACTGTTGCCTTTGCCGATGATGAATATTCTAAACGGAGGGGCCCATGCCGACAATGCCTTGGATATTCAGGAATTTATGATTATGCCGGTGGGGGCAACATCCTTTGCGGAATCGTTGCGTATGGGAGTGGAGGTTTTTCATCATCTGAAAAAGGTCCTCACCAAAAAAGGGTATACCACCGCGGTGGGAGATGAAGGTGGGTTTGCCCCCGCACTGGGGTCTAATGAGGAGGCCTTAGACCTCATTCTTTTGGCGATTAAAGAAGCGGGGTATAAACCCGGAAAAAATATTTCACTGGCTTTGGATGCCGCAGCCAGTGAATTTTTTAAAGGGGGGAAGTATCATTTTAAATCGGGTAAAAGCAGGGTTAAAAGCTCCGATGAAATGATTAAATTCTACCAGGGTCTTGTGGATCGATACCCGATCGTTTCCATCGAAGATGGGCTTTCAGAGAAGGATTGGAAGGGGTGGGAGAGGCTTACCGAACGTTTAGGAGACCGAATTCAACTGGTGGGAGATGATATTTTTGTCACCAATGTTGAAATTTTAAGGAAAGGAATTGAAAAGGGAATTGCAAATTCTCTATTGGTAAAACTTAATCAAATTGGCACATTGACAGAGACCCTGGAGGCCATCGAATTGGCCAAAAATAACGGATATTGCGCAGTGGTCTCCCATCGATCGGGAGAGACGGAAGACACCACCATTTCCGATCTTGTCGTAGCCACCAACGCTGGCCAGATCAAAACCGGTTCTCTTTCCAGGACTGATCGTATTGTGAAATACAATCAGCTTTTAAGAATTGAAGAAGATTTAGGTGAAGCGGCATTGTTTCAAGTACCGGATGAGTTTAAAACCATTTAAAATCAATATTTCCCATCAATTTTTCCCCCTTAGATGGAATTAGTTTGAAGGGTTTCTAATGTAACATCCTTGAAATTCCTGTAATAAAATAAGTCCGTCATTCCCGCAAAGGATGTTCCCGTATGATTAAAGCGGTGACGGGAATCCAGAAGTCGAAAACCCAGGATTCCGGCACGTTCCCATTGGCGAGGTAACCTCCTGAATGACACCGGCGGTCATGTGATTAAAATGGTAAACCAAATTTGATGTCCCTGATATGCCGTGAATACATAAAAGCCGTCATTCTCGCGAAAGCGGGAATCCAGGATTTTTCTAGGTATATTTTTTAAACATGGCCCAAAACCGAAAAAGATCGGATGTTAGGCGAAGGAAAAAAAATCAAAGACGGCTGATTCTTGCCATTGGTTTATTCTTCGGGCTATCCGTTCTACTCTCCTTTTTCTTTGGAGAAAGAGGACTAATGGGTTTTTTAAGAATGCAGAATAAAAAATCCCAACTGACAGAGGAAATTCAAAATTTTAAGGAACAAAACGCCGATCTTCTAAAAGAGGCGGAAGCGTTACGAAACGACCCTGAACATATTGAAGGCCTGGCCCGAGAACGCCTTGGAATGATCCAAAAAGGCGAGTTGATTTATCAATTCGAAAAAACCCCCTGAAAATTAAAAACCAACCTGATCCATTTGTTGACTTTTATTGACCTTCCCTTTTACTATAAAGGCTAATTCGGTAGATCCTGCTGAGGATATTAATTTAAATCCGGGATCAAATCACTTTGAGTGATGTGTTGATAAAAAAAGTATCACTTTCCTGAATCAGGATTTTCCACTTTGGAAAATTTTTTTTATTATTTCAATCGCCTTTTCGATATCCTTTCCATTTATTTCTAAATGAGTTACCGCGCGAAGAAGGTTTTTCCCAAACGGAACCACCAAAAGACCTTCCTTTTTTAACTCCTCAACAGCCCGTTCAGGGGTAAATTTCGTTTTTTCAATATCAAAGATTACAATGTTGGTTTCGACGTGATCTGGGTTAAAGGAGATGCCCGGAATCTCAACTAATGTGTTGGCAAGTTTTTATGCGTTTTGATGATCCTCCGCTAAACGTTTGATATTGTTTTCCAATGCGTAAAAGCCTCCAGCGGCTAGAATGCCGGCCTGACGCATTCCTCCGCCGAACATGCGGCGCAACCGGCGTAATTTCGGAAGCTTTTCTTTTGAGGTACAGAGCAATGACCCTACCGGTGCTCCAAGTCCTTTAGAAACACAAAATGAGACTGTATCGAAATATTTAGCGTATTCGGAAACTGGTATTCCAGATGCAGCCGATGCGTTGAAAATTCTGGCGCCATCTAAATGAAGGGACACCCCTCTTTCCCTGGCCAACTTTGAAATAGCTTTGATTTTTTCATGAGGGTAAACGGTTCCACTTCCCCGGTTGTGGGTATTCTCAAGGCAGATGAGGCGAGTGGGGGGAAGGTAGTACTCATTGGTTCGAATGGCGTCTTTGATCTGCTCGGAGTCTAAAATCCCCCGCTTTCCCGGGAGACCGTAAAACTGAACCCCGCTTAAAGCTCCGCCCGCTCCGGCTTCGTAATGAAAAATATGGGCCTGGGCTTCAATGATGACCTCATCACCGGGTTCTGTTAGGGATCGAATGGCCAATTGGTTGGCCATAATTCCAGAGGGGACGAAGAGTGCGGTTTCCCTTCCGGTTAGCTCAGCGGCTTTTTCCTGTAGTTTGATGACGGTGGGATCTTCCCCAAACACATCATCACCGACCTCTGCGTCAGCCATGGCTTTCCGCATAGCTGGGGAGGGTTTGGTGACGGTGTCGGATCTGAGGTCGATTATTGGCATTGTTTGATTACCCTTTTCCTATCCGTGTCTATACTTTTCTTGGTCCCCAAAAAAAGGAAGAAAGTGAGAAATGTAAAATCTCCCCTAGCCCCTCTTTTGCAAAGAGGGGAAGTTAAAGAGTGTTTTTCCCTTTAGCAGAGGTAAACCTCTTTCATTCTCCCCCTTAGAAAAAGGGGGAATAAGGGGGATTTTTTTTGAATTTATAGAATCTCCCCCTGTCCCTATATACATTACAAAGGGGAAAGAGGTAAATTATTCAGTTTTAAAATCTCCCCTCACCCCTCTTTTGCAAAGAGGGGAAATTAAAAAGGGGTTTTTCCTATAGCAAAGGGGGAGAAATGGCTTCTCCCTTCAAGGAGTCTTTTAAATTAGGTATTTCTGCGTGTTGGTTAAAAGTTTTTCAGCCACTTAATAAGTCGTTCCTGTTGAGCAGCCTTGAATTTTATCCCAAGTTCAATAAATTCCAGAGTTTGATCCAAAACTTTTACCGCAGATTCGATTTGGTTTTCGGGTTGTTTAAAAAAAGAGGCCACTTCTTTATGCCAATCCTCCCTCCACAGGGCTTTCGTGCATTGAATGATCCGGTGTGCCCCAATGGGCCCGGTTTTTTCTTTTATGTTTTGCCAGTGGGTTTTAATAAAGGTCCATGTGGCTTCTTGATGAACCGGGTTTGGAAATAGATAGCGATAGGGCCTCCACAAATCCTGGCCTCGAACCGCATCGCTTAAAGTCATTTCCATTAGGCGGTTTGCAAGCTCGGGAGCTTGAAAATCCGAAAGGGCGATGAGGTAACGGTCCCGTTCTTCCGGTGTCTGGGCCTGTTTAAAACGGGTTTGATATTCCTTAAAAAGGGCTTCATCCCCATTTCTTGCTCCTAAACGAACAACGGTATCAACCAGTATAGGGTCCAGAGTAGAGGGATTAGAGTGAAATTTTTTCAGTTTGTCCTCGATCTGTTTTATTAACTCTTGGGGGCCGACCACATAGCCAAGGGTCCAAATGACGGAATTTCTTGCAAGCCGTACTTCATCGTCCTCGTCTTTCTTTCCCTCCCATCCAAGTTTTTCCCAAACAGGATTGATTAGGTTTTTTACATACCGCCCCATCAGGGGCCGGGTTTCCTTCTCCAAAAACCGTTCGGTTAGTTCCTCCAAATAAGAGGAGAGCATTTCCACTACCACGCGGGTGGAATCCCCTTTGAATGCGGATAGGGTCTCCATGAAATCATCAATAGGGGAAACGTTTGAAGAAACCACGGCCCAAGTGTGATTAATTAACCCCACCCGTTCCGCGGCGTTCAAGGAGGTTTGAGCGGAAGATAGAAGATTTTTCCAAAGATTTTTCTCAAGTTGGATTCGGAGAAAACCGGCTTCTTCTCCATTGGGGTAGACCCATGCCACGGGGCCATTTCCCGGAAGAGTCTGCTGGATATTTTCCTCCTGCATTAGGAAACGGTGTTTGTGGATACCGGTTGAATCCTTATAATGAACCACCAAAGGAATGCTCCAAAAACCCTTTTGGATCTTCGCGTCTCCGTGGGCCGAGAACTTTTTTTGATGAAACTGAAAGGTTCTTTCCTTCTGAGAAACTGGTTTAACGGCTACAATGGGATAACCGGGCTGGGTGAGCCAATCTTTTGCCAATGTCCTGACAGGTTGGTTTGATGCCGCTTCTAATTCTTTCCAAAGGTCATCCGCTACTGTATTTTGAAATTGGAATCGTTTCATATAACTTCGAATGCCTGCTCTAAAAGGTTCTTCCTTTAGATAATGTTCAAACATTCTCAAAACCGCTGCCCCTTTTTCATAGGTGAGGGGATCAAACATGGCCTCAATCTCTGCTGAAGATCCTACTTCCGATATGATGGCACGGGAGTTATCGAGGGCATCCAATTCCAGTGGAACGGCTTTTTCCTGCTGAAATTCCTCCCAGGACCGCCACTGGGGAGACCATTGATCCACGATTTTGCAAGCCAGCCAAGTGGCAAAGGCTTCATTGAGCCAAAGATCATCCCACCACGCCATGGTGACGAGATTCCCGAACCATTGATGAACAATTTCGTGTGTGATCACATTGGCCACTCTCCGCTTGGCCTTGGTTGAAGAGGATGCTTTATCAACCAATAGACAGGAATCCCGGAAAAAAATGGCTCCCCAGTTTTCCATAGCCCCCATGGCAAAATCAGGAACGGAGATCAAATCGAGTTTGGGATAGGGATAGGGCATATCAAAATACTCATTGAGTAAAGGAAGAACACCCTCAGTGACTTCCATTGCGAAATCGCTGAGGTGAATATCTTTTTCCAAGGCCCATATGGAGACCTGTGTCCCGGCAATGGTTTGAGTTTTAGAGACCAATCGTCCAACACCGAGGGCGAGAAGATAGGTGGACATCACGGGAGTGGTTTCAAATTCAACGGTTTTCATTTCTTTTTCAATGGTTTCTTTCCCAGCCGGCATATTGGAGAGAATGGCCAAATGGGCGGGTGCGGTTGCTGTGACCTGAAATGTCGCCTTATACCCCGGTTCATCAAAGCAGGGAAAAAACCGCCTTGCATCGGTAGGCTCAAAATGGGTAAAGGCATATTTTTCTTCGGTCCCCTCTATTTTCGCTTTTGCCTGATATAATCCTTTCATTTGCTGGTTTATTTTTCCAGAAAACGGGATTTCCAATACACCGGACTTTTCTGTGAATTCGTTTGGAAGATCAAAGCGCACCGTGGTGTTGGTTGGGTCCAATTGAGGATTAATGAAACGGTCTTTTTTTTCGAATTCAATGCGGGCCTGTCCAATTTCCAGGTCCTGAGCATGAAGGGTGATGAAGCGAACCGGCTCATTGAAATGCAATAATATTTGAACCCTTCCCGAAAAAATTCCTTGTTCAGGGTGAATGGATACCTTGATTTGATATTCTTTTGGGGAAACTGAATTTGACAACCGGGCCATTTTTTTTCCTTTAGTCATTTGAAGTGTCCTTCTGGCGGATGAAAATATAAAATCCCAACTTTTAGAGAATCTTCAAAATAGCCTTCTTAGAACCTGAATGTAAAGAAAAACTTCAAGGGGGAGGAACCCTAAGGGGAAAAGGCGTTTTGTTTTTCCTTAAGGATGCTTTGTATGGGCCTCTTCCATTGACAAATCACAGGTTTAAGGAGTAATTTATAAATATTTAACGGAGCAAGGAGGAAACCATGAACAAGATAAAATCCCTTGTATTTGCAGGCGTTTTTTTTGGCTTGCTTTGGAGCGGCTCTACAACACTTGTGTGGGCCTGCAAAGCCATGGGGCCCGATAAACACGTAGGTATGGTTCAAAAAGTGGATTTGGAGGCAAAAACTTTTTCTATTATTGATGCAGAAACCCGAATAGAAATAACGTTTGGAGCGTCTAAGAAAATATTGGATCAGATCAAGGTCAATACCCGTGTGGTGGTTACCTATGGTCTTGAAGGAGAAACCCTTGTTGCTAAAGATGTTAAAACCTAAGGGATGGAATATCTGAATCATGTCTTCAAAGAAAGTTTTTAAAATTGCTGTTTTACCAGGGGATGGTATCGGGCCTGAAATCGTTCCTCAGGCCATCAAAGCCCTGGATTATGTGGCTGGCCTTTATGGTCTGGTTTTTGATTTTGAGGAGGCTCTTGTGGGAGGAGCGGCCATTGATCAGGGTGGGAATCCTCTTCCCGGTGAAACCCTAAAGCTGGCTCAATCCGCGGATGCGGTTCTTTTAGGAGCGGTGGGAGGACCTAAGTGGGAAGGGTTGGATTATTCCATCCGGCCCGAAAGGGCGCTTTTAAGCCTTCGCGAAAAACTGGGTTTATTTGCGAATTTAAGACCTGCTCAACTTTTCCCGATATTATCAGAAGCATCTGCCTTAAAGCCGGAGGTAGTGGAAGGAATTGATCTCTTGGTGGTTCGTGAGTTGACCGGCGGGATTTATTTTGGAAAACCCAGAGGGATAATACCGTTTAGGGGTGGTGAAAAAGGGATAAACACGGAGGTTTACACCACTAAGGAGATTGTCCGGATTGCTCAAGTGGCTTTTGAATTGGCGAGGATTCGAAAAAAACGGCTTACATCTGTTGATAAGGCCAATGTATTAGAATCCAGCGAGTTATGGCGGAAAGTGGTCATTGAGGTTCATCACGATTATCCTGACGTGGAATTGAACCACATGTATGTTGATAATTGCGCCATGCAATTGGTTCGGAATCCCAAACAGTTTGATGTGGTTGTCACCACGAACCTCTTTGGAGATATTTTAAGTGATGAGGCTGCGATGTTAACCGGGTCCATCGGAATGTTACCTTCTGCGAGTCTGGGGGAGCTGCGAGGTAGGGGAAAGGGGGGCATGAGGCGGGGAATGTATGAGCCGATTCATGGAAGTGCCCCTGATCTTGCCGGACAGGATAAAGCTAATCCCATTGCCACTATTTTATCCGGGGCCATGATGTTTCGCTATTCTTTTCAAAACGAGGATGCCGCAGCCCTCATGGAAGGGGCAGTTTCCCGTGTGTTAGAGGAAGGATTTCGAACTCAGGATATTTTTACCCCGGGCTTTAAAATGGTCGGGACTCGCGAGATGGGGGACCTAATCTGCGGAGCGATTAAGGGAGGGTAAAAATGAGAAAAGGGTTTTTAATGGGGTGTGTAGTTGTAATGGTGTCTGTTTTTGGGGGTGTGTTGGGGGTTTCTCCCGTGAGCGCTTCCGAAATCAAAATTTTGAAAACAGTTCCTGGGTATGCCGAAGAAGTAAAGGAACTCGACAATTTGGTGATTAGCATTCAGTTTAATCGGGAGATGGATCCCGAAATTTCGGAGGATTTTCTTTTGGATCAGAGGGGAGCCACTGATGCCGATGGAAATCCGGTCCATATATCGGGTGTGTTTTCCTGGCCCAACCCTAAAACACTTCAGTTTAAACCTTCCAATCGTTTAAAACCCAACGCGGTTTATCAAATTAGCCTTTTTGCGATCATAGATGCAAATGGGGATGAATTAGACGATGTTCCCTTCCGCTCTGTTTTCACGACCGGGTCCAGGTAGGGTGTTATTCAATAAAGAGGTTATTTAAAGGGAATGAAGAAAAAAGATAAATATGTGGTAGGTATTTTGGGTGCTACCGGGGCGGTGGGGAACGAAATGGTGGAAATATTGGAGGAGAGATCCTTTCCCGTTGAACAGCTTCTTGTATTTGCCTCGGAGCGATCTGAAGGAAATTCCCTTATATTCCAAAATAAAAAAGCCACTGTCCAAACCGTGAGTTCCGATTCATTCAACGGAATTGATATTGCCCTGTTTTCCGCCGGGGCAAAGTTAAGCCAGCAGTATGCCCCGGTGGCGGTAAAAGCCGGGGCAGTGGTTATTGATAACAGTAGCGCATTTCGAATGGACCCCAATGTTCCCCTGGTGGTTCCTGAGGTCAACCCCGATGCTCTAAAAGGGCATCAGGGAATCATTGCCAATCCAAATTGTTCTACCATCCAGATGGTGATGGCACTAAAACCGATTCATGATGCGGCCCGTATTAAACGAATTGTGGTCACCACTTTTCAATCGGTCTCCGGAACCGGCAAGGAGGCGATGGATGAACTTTTGAACCAAACCCGTGCCCTGTTGGGGTTTTCGGAGATGACCTCAACCGTGTATCCCTATCAAATTGCCTTTAATTGTCTTCCCCATATTGATGAGTTTATTGAAGGAGGATACACGAAAGAGGAATTGAAAATGGTAAATGAGACCCATAAAATTTTAAGCGATTCTTCCATTGGCATATCGGCGACCACAGTCAGGGTCCCCGTATTTCGGGGCCATTCAGAGTCGATCAACTTAGAGTTGGATCATCCCCTTTCCGCCAATGAGGTCCGAGCCCTGTTGTCTTCTTTTCCCGGAATTATAGTCTGGGATGATATCAAGAAAAATGTTTATCCGTTCCCGGTTCAGGCCAGTGGAAAAGACGAGGTGTTTGTGGGGCGCGTTCGAGAGGACCCTTCTGTTCCCAATGGAATCAACCTATGGGTGGTTTCTGACAATTTGAGAAAAGGAGCGGCCTTGAATGCTATACAAATTGCTGAGCACTTGATTCATCCACCCTCTCCCTGTTAAGATTCTTTTCTAATTTTCCCCCTGAACGATTTAACGTGCAAGAATTGAATCAAATTGGAAAGATCCTGATTTTTTTAGGGGCCTTTTTCCTGTTATTGGGGCTTGGATTTTTGTTTTTCGGTAAGGTTCCATGGATTGGAAAACTTCCCGGGGATATTGTAATTGAAAAAAAGAATTTTACTTTTTATTTTCCTATCACCACGGGGATTCTGTTCAGCCTCTTGCTGAGTTTAATCCTTTGGATCATGAGTCGAAAATGAAGTTATCGGACTTTGATTACTCCTTAAAGGAGAGTACCATTGCGCAAACCCCTCTTCCTCACCGTGATCGCTCTAGGCTTTTGGTTTTTCGAAGGGAGACAGGGGAGATTACCCATGGCATTTTTTTGGATATTGTAGAATTTCTTCAACCCAATGACCTCCTTATCCTCAACGATACAAAGGTTAATCAGGCACGTCTTTTTGGAAGAAAAAGTTCCAATGGAAAGGAGATTGAATGTCTCCTGCTTGAGGAGACTGAACCGGGGTGTTGGGCCGCTTTAACCCGGGGAAAGATTTCCGTTGGAGAGGAAATTGATTTTGGGTTGGGGTTTGTGGGTTTTGTGATCGGAAAAAGCGGAGAGGGAAAAAGGGAAATCCGGTTTTTGGGGAATAAAGATGTTCCAGATCTCATTCGAAAGAAAGGGGCTATGCCGTTGCCTCCTTATATCCGCCGGCCCCCAAGTCCTGAGGACAAGGATTGTTACCAAACGGTTTATGCGCGCCATGAGGGATCCGTGGCGGCTCCCACCGCGGGCCTTCATTTTTCCCGTCCGTTACTGGATGAAATTCGGTTAAAAGGAGTTCGCATTGCTCATGTCACCTTGCATATTGGTCCGGGGACCTTTCAGCCGGTTCGGACCGATCTCATTGAAGAGCATCAAATGGAGGGGGAATCCTATTTTGTAGGGCAAGAGGTGGTTCAGGAGATTATTAAAACACGGGAGACGGGGGGCAGAATAGTGGGGGTTGGGACTTCTTCCGCACGTGTGATCGAAAGTCTTCCCGATCCGGTTCCCCAACATCACCTGATGGGGAAAACCCATCTATTTATTTTTCCAGGTTACCGGTTCCGGTGGTTAGGGGGGTTTGTGACCAATTTTCATCTACCCAAGAGCACTCCGTATCTTTTGACCTCTGCATTGGTGGGTCTTCCTTTGTTAAAAAAAATGTATCAGGAAGCCATGGAAAAGGGATATCGTTTCTATAGCTATGGAGACGCCATGATGGTTTTGTAATTTAATGTGAGGTGATTGGAAGACCGGCTAAAAGATTTTATGCATTCACTTTTTTTAAAAAATGGGTTATCAAAAAGGGGGTGTAAAATTAAATGAGGGAACTACGCGAAATGAGAAACAAAAGGAGAGACCGCAAAAAGGGGAATATTCACCCCGTTGTGTTAGGAGGTCTGGTGGTTCTTTTTCTATCAATTCTATTGTTGGCTTATTTGGATTTTGAGAAAGCCGATAAGGGGGGGGGCGTTGGACCAGAATTAGCGGGCCGAATGGTAATTTCGGACTCCCCAAAGGCGAAAACCTCTTCCGTTCAGGAAGAAACTCCGGTTGGGCCTTCTGCCCGGAAGGGTGTCAAGGAAAAAACAGAATCGGTCCTGGGAACCTCTTTTGATCAGGACGTCCCGACGCAAAAAGTTACAAGGGATTCTCCAGAGGAAAAAAGTCAGGGTGAATTCACCTTTTACAAATCCCTCGGAGAAAATTTGGTGGGGCTAGGGGACCCATCAAAAATTCACATCAATGGTCTCAATCCAAAGGCTCAAAAACCAGACCCGAAGCCAAAAAAATCTATAGAGATCCAACCTCAAAAAGAGTCCGTTAAAATTTATACCATTCAGGTGGCCGCGTTTCGGGATAAAATTCATGCTGACGCCCTGATTCAACAATTAAAGGAAAAAGGTTTTCCTGCCTACCTTCAGATCAAAGATGGGGAAAGAGGCCCCGATTGGTATCGGGTAAGGGTTGGGGAGTTTCCGGGGAAGGAAGAAGCCAGCCAAAAAGCGAAACATCTCCAGGGTGGAGGGGGTTTTCCCCCCTTTGTCACGCTGTATTCCAATTAAACCAAAACAACTTTTTTTTCTCTGGCGCAGTGTTTGAGAATAACAAGGGAATTGTGGAGTCGCTGTAATTTCATATTTCGTCTACGAATGGCCTCGGTATCATGGGAGGGAAAATTTTCCCCTCGAACTCCGGTTTCGATTTTTTTAAGCTCATGATGTAGGGCTTTAAATCCTTCCGGTTCGAGTTTTTTTAAAACAATGGGATTTAGAAAAAGGAATCCGTCCGCCACATCTTTCGCGGTAGCGTTGATACCTTTTCCTTTGAACCGCCCTTCTCCCATTTTTATCCCTTCCAATATACCTTTTTAAGTTTATCCCTCTCTGGGTTCCCTGTCAAAGAAAGGAAACACTTTGTGGTCCCACCTCAACTGGATGTAGAGCAGGTTATAGGGAAAAAGGGCCTTCTTTCCCGCTCCCTCCCCTCTTTTGAATTTAGACCTCAACAACTTTCAATGGCCCGGAAAGTGGAACGGGCACTCCAACAGAAGGGGGTTCTTTTGGTTGAAGCCGGAACCGGGGTGGGAAAAACACTGGCTTATCTTATTCCGGCACTTCTGAGTCACAAACGGGTGTTGGTATCCACAGGAACCAAAACGCTCCAAGAGCAGATTGCCAATAAGGAAATCCCTTTTTTAAAAAGGATTTTACCCTTTTCATTTAATGTTTCCTTTTTAAAAGGCCGGAATAATTACCTGTGTCTTTATCGCTATCACCATCTGGACCCTTCTTTTTTGGGGTTCCAAAAGAATGACCCCCCATTTGGGGAAATCGAAGACTGGGTGCAAAAAACCGAGTTTGGGGATCGTGCGGAATTACCCAATCTCCCGGACCACTCGCCTATGTGGAGAGAACTATCGGTGACAGGGGAGCAGTGTCTGGGAAGCGGTTGTGAAAGTTTTCACGAATGTTTTATTACCCGTTTGCGTCAAGAAGCCATGAAGGCTGATCTGTTGGTGGTGAACCATCATCTCTTTTTTGCTGATCTCGCCCTGCGAGGAAATAAAAATGGAGAGGTTTTGCCACCTTTTGATGCCGTGATTTTTGATGAAGCCCATTTATTGGAAGAAGTGGCCAGCCCTTTTTTTGGGCATCACCTGAGCAATTATGGGCTCGAAGAGTTGGAACGGGATTGTTACCGGGAGCTAAAAGTGATTAGGGTTGACCCACATCAAATAGGGCATGGCCTCAAACACCTTGGAGAAAGGCGGGAGTCTTTTTTTGGATTATTTAGAACGCCCCTCAAAACTTGGGAGGGAAAAAAGGACGGGAATGATTTCCATGAAGATGGGCGGTGGCGGTTAAACCCGGAAACATATTCTGATGTTTTTCAGGAGGGGGGTAATGGCTTACATGACATTTTGGGACAGGTGCAGGAAGATTTAACCTCCTTAGGGGAGCGATCGGAGGGGGTTTGGTGTCTGATAGAGAGGACACGGGCGTTTCAAAGCAATCTGAACTCTTTTTTTCATGGAAATACGTCTGATTGTGTCACCTGGGTAGAAGTCAAGGGACGGGGGGTATTTCTTCAAACCACCCCAGTGGATATTTCAAAAACACTCCAGAAGAACCTTTTTGAGCAGGAAATGCCTATGGTTTTAACTTCCGCCACGCTTTCCATTGAAAATTCTTTTGAATATCTAAAAAAAGGATTGGGTTTAAAACATCCGGATGAAGTTTTTTTAGATTCTCCCTTTCAATTTAAAAACCAGTTGCTTTATTATTTCCCTCCCCAAATGATTCATCCTCAAAATGAAGGCTTTTTGGATTGGGCTTCCGGGGAAATTTTGAGCATTTTAAAGCGATCCCAGGGAAGGGCTTTTGTGCTGGTAACCAGTTACCGCCACTTGAATGAAATTTTTAGGACCTGTCGCATGCAGACCGATCTTCCCTTGCTGAAACAGGGAGATAAACCAAAACACCAATTGCTTCAGGAGTTTCAGGATGAGGTTCCTTCTGTTATTTTTGCGACGACCAGTTTTTGGCAAGGGGTGGATGTGCAAGGGAAGTCTCTTTCCTGTGTGATTATTGTCAAGCTTCCTTTTGCCTCTCCTGAAGACCCTTTGACTGCAGGAAAAATAGAATATTTCAGAAAGCAGGGAAAGGATCCTTTTTACGGGTATCAGCTTCCTAAAGCAATTGTTCAGCTCAAACAGGGAATTGGACGGCTGATTCGAACTAAAACGGACAGGGGAATTATTGCGATGTTGGACAAGCGAATCCTGGAACAACCTTATGGCGCCAAATTTTTAAAGAGCCTTCCGGAAGCACCCTTTACCCGAGATCGGGAAGAAATTGAAAGGTTTTTGGGTAAAAATATGTGAAATTTAAAAATCTACCTTTTAACTATTGTTCTTGTCCTGTTTCGGTTGCCTGTTCCTCTTGGGTTTCTATGGCAGGGCTTGGATTATCTGTTTTGATTTGGGGCGTGGCAGGTGGGGGAAGGGAGACGGGAACGGGAGCAATTTGTTCTTGAATAAAGTCCGATTTAAAAATATTGGCTTTTGCTTTAAGGGATTCAGTAAAAGCGAACACAGCCCGGTCCTGTTTCCTCTGGATGAGTTCCTTTCTCTTTTGCTCCAGGGCATCCGGTTGGGTTCCGGTTTCCTCTAATTCTGGTTGGATTTCTTGACCAGTCACCATAACAGACTCCCTGACCAATTCCTTGGCTTTTTGGATCAAAAGGAGTTCCCTTTGTTCTTTTTCAAAGGTCTCGGGTTTAGCACGGATAAAGGCGAGATAACGGTTATACGTGTCCCTGTCAAAACGCCCCTTTTTTTGAAAAGCAGGTAGGTGTACAATGTTCTCCCGGACTTCTTCATTACTAACATCCAGATCCATTTGACGGGCAAAATCTAACCAGAGGCGTTTTTCAATGAGTTCATCCAATACTCTTTTTTTCAGGTTGAATTGCCTCATCAAATCTTCGGAATAGTTATCTTGAAACAAATTACGGTAATAATCCCGGGCATTTTTCTCACTTAGTCGGAATTCATCCATGGATATTTTATCCCCATTGACCTCAGCAATCACATTTGAGGTAGGAGCAGTGAGTCCCATCCATCCCATGGTTCCGATAAAGGTTATTGCAATCACCAGCATAATGATCCTAAATAACCAAGGGTTTTCGATTGCTCCTTTTCTTAATATTTTTAACACGGTTTAAACCTTTAAATGTATTGGAGAGAACCCCTTCACCATTTCTGGGTTCATTCCATTCTGGGGGAATTTCCTCTATTGGTGACCAAAAACCTTTTTCTTTTATTCATCTTAAAAATCCTTCTTTGGAAGGATTCTCTCTTCATACCCAATAGTAACTTTGAAATATAGCCGAGAACAAATAAAAAGGCAACATTAAATCTTGAAAAGGGGAAGGGATCTGCTATAATTAAACTAATTGAGAATATTAGCATTTTTTATGAAGGGATGAAAGCTGGGAGTCATGGAAGCAGATGAAGAAGTAGATAACGCCTTTCCAAAAGCAAATAACCTGAATCGGGCCATTGCAAAATCCATTGATTTATTAATTGCTATGGCTCTGTCTCAAATTTTACAGCCGGTGGGTTTTTATGCCGGGGTGTTGTACTTATTGATTGCCGATGGATTTGCGGGGGGACAAAGTTTGGGGAAATATCTATTGGGGATAACCGTTCTTTCCCGTGAATTATCGGAAATCAATCCTTTTCGTTTGTCTATTTTAAGGAACCTTCCCATTGTGTTTGGATTTGTTCTTTTTTGTGTTCCTTATGTGGGATGGTTTTTTTTTGCCTAATTTTAGGGGTGGAGGGTTTCCTGGTTTTGGGTAACGAAAAAGGTTGGCGAGTGGGGGATGAATTGGCAAAAACCCAGGTCGTGGACCAAACTGCTCGAGATGGGGTGACCCGCTAAAGGGGGAAAAACGGTGGGAATAGTAGATGATTGCTTGGGGTTCTTTTCCAAGGACCTTGCTATTGATTTGGGAACTGCCAATACCCTGGTCTATGTGAAGGGAAGAGGAATTGTCATTAATGAGCCCTCTGTGGTTGCCATTGAGAAAAAATCAGGAAAGGTTCTTTCCGTAGGGGCAGAGGCCAAAAAAATGTTGGGGCGTACCCCGGGAAATATCGTGGCGATTCGTCCGATGAAAGATGGGGTAATTGCGGATTTTGAAATAGCTGAGAAGATGTTGAGCCATTTTATTAAAAAAACGCACAACAGGAGTACCTTTGTTCGTCCACGGATTATTATTTGTGTTCCATCCCGAATTACTCAGGTGGAACAACGGGCGGTTCGAGATTCCGCTGAGTTAGCAGGAGCAAGGGAGGTATATCTGATTGAAGAACCCGTGGCGGCCGCGATCGGGGCTGGGTTGCCAATTGAGGAACCCTCGGGGAATATGGTGGTGGATATTGGGGGAGGAACCACCGATGTGGCCGTGATCTCTCTTGCTGGAATTGTTTATAGTGAATCGGTTAAACTGGCTGGGGATAAAATGGATGACGCCATTATGAACTACATTAAGAGAAAGTATAATTTGTTGATTGGAGATCATATGGCGGAACAAATTAAGCTTGAAATTGGATCTGCTTATCCCATGGAGGAAAAGAAAACCTTTATGATTAAGGGAAGGGATCTAATTTCCGGTATTCCAAAGACCCTGGTAATTGATGATGCAGAGATCCGTGAGGCCTTGGCTGAACCTATTAGTTCCATTGTGAATGCAATTAAAGTGGCCCTTGAAAATACCCCTCCTGAACTGGCCGGAGATATCATTGATCGAGGAATCGTATTGACAGGGGGAGGGTCCCTGCTTCGGGGAATGGATATTCGGATTCGTGAAGAAACCAACCTTCCGATTATTACGGTAGATGATCCACTGACCACGGTTGTGATGGGAACAGGTAAAGCCTTAGACGAATTAGAATTGCTCCGAAAAGTTTCCATTATGGCTCAATAATTCAACTTCTAGGCAGAGAGAGATGGGTCTAAGACCTTTTCCTTCAGGTTTTCCAAATTTTCCCTCAGCTTGCTTTCTTTGAAACCGGTTTTGAAAATTTTTCCATGGGACAACCTTTTTAGACCCCGTTCTTTTGAGTCTGGGGTTCAATGAGATAATTTCCGGATGTTTCGTTTCCTTTTAGGGAATAGGCGTTTCCTTCTTCTTTTTCTGTTTTTTCTCCTATCTATATTATTACTTTCCACCAAGCTGCGAGATGTTTCTTTATCTTTTGTGGAAAAACCTTTGGTGGCGGTCATATCTGGAATTGAAATTGTGTTTTCATCCTTGATCCATGGGGTGGGATCGTTTTGGGAAGGCTATGTTGATTTAACTGGGGTTAAAGAGGAAAACCAACGTCTTCGAATGGAAATTGAGCGCTTAAAAGCAGAGACGGGACGACTCCAAGATATTCAATTCACTAACCAGCGAGTAAACGAACTCCTGGGTTTTATCCAGGAAAGTCCCTTGGGCTTGTCCGCAGCGCGTGTGATTGGAAGGGATCCAGGCAATTGGTATCAAACCCTGATCATTAACAAAGGTTCGGCGGATGGGGTTCATGAGGATATGGGGGTGATGACCCCCCTGGGTGTAGTGGGAAGAGTGATCAAGGTAAAACCCAAAATGGCCCAGGTTTTATTAATGGTGGACCGAAACAGTGCCATTGCTGCCCTTGTGGAACGGACCCGCGATGAAGGAATGGTCCAAGGAAATGATCGGGACAAAATTTTCATGAAATATTTACCGTTGACCGCAGAGGTGGGGGTTGGAGCCCGAATTATGACATCTGGGTTGGCGGGTTTTTTCCCAAAAGGTCTTTTGATTGGAACCGTAGTGAATGTTGTGAAAGAGGAAACAGACCTTTTTAAGAAACTTCAAATCAGACCCGCTGTGGATTTTTCCAAGCTAGAAGAGGTTTTAATCATTACCTCTCTTCCCTCCCCTGATCCAAAAGAACTCATTAAGGATAAACTCTTTTGAGATTTGTTTTTTATGGTGGGGTTTTATTATTGTTGATTCCTGTCCAGTCGATCCTTCTGGAATGGGTTTCCATCTATGGCATTAAACCCGATCTTTCCCTTTGGTTCGTTTATTTGATTGGTTTTTTACATGGTGAATGGAAAGGCGGTTTGATGGGGGTTTTATGTGGGATCATTTTTGATTCGTTTTCTCCAGGGAAATTTGGAATGAATATTTTTATTAAAGGTTTATTAGGATTTACCGCAGGTTTTTTAGGCCGTGCGCTTTTAGAAACGAAAGCCTTGTTTCATTTTGGGATGTTGTTCTTTTTTTCCATAATCCAGGGGATTTTGATATACTGGTTTCTCCTTATAGGTGGAGAATCTGTGATCTTTCGTGAAGTTTTTTTTCAGATTATTCTTCCACAGGCTCTTTATGACTGTGTTTTAGGTGGATTGATGATCAATTTAATTTTTGCCATCCCTCAAATTCAAGCCTATTCTCTGCGGGAAAAAGGAATATGAAAGGCCCTCAGTCTGTTCAAGATGAGGTACGAGAATTTCAGCGAAAAGGGCCTCCCTACCTTTTTCTCATCACGATTCTTTTATTAGCCTTGCTGTTGCGGAGTTGGTACCTGCAGGTTATTCAAGGAGAACATTTTTCTGAATTATCAGAAAACAATCGTATGCGTGTGGTGGTTCTGAAACCTCCTCGTGGCCTTATTTTTGACCGCAATGGAAACCTCCTGGCGAACAATGTGGCTAGCTTTAATTTGAATTTAGTTTTGGAGGACGTAGAAGACACCCATGCCATTGGAAAACGGTTAAATCAACTCATTGGGCTTAGTATAGAGGAATTCAATGAAAAAGCTTTAGAACCTTCCGGGCATTTACCCTATATGCCAGTGACCCTGAGGAAAGGACTTAGTTTAAGAGAAGTGTCCATTATTGAAGGGCATCAGTTGGGTCTTCCCGGAGTGGAGATCCATGTTGAGCCCAGGCGCCATTACCTTTATGGAACCCTGGCGGCCCATCTGCTGGGTTATGTTAGTGAGGTTTCCAGTAACCAGTTGGGAGAGGAAACCTTTAAAGGTTTATTGCCAGGTACGGTGGTTGGACAATACGGTGTTGAGAAAACCTTTGATTCCCTCATTCGGGGAAAAAGAGGGAAAAAGGTGATCGAAGTTAATGCCCTTGGACACGAGCAACAAGTGGTTCGTGTGAGTGCTCCTCATTCCGGGCAAGATATATACCTTACGGTGGATTTAGAATTGCAGCAAAAAGCGGAGAAAATTCTTGGGGGAAGATCTGGTGCGATTGTGGCGATGGACCCAAGAAATGGGGAAATTCTTTCAATGGTGAGTCATCCCCCTTTTGATCCCAACCTTCTTTCAGCGGGAATCCGACCAGAGGTTTGGGAGATCATTTCAACCGATCCACAACGGCCTCTTAATAACCGGGTGATTCAAGGCCAATATCCCCCAGGTTCGGTCTTTAAAATCGTGGTTTCCAGTGCCATGTTGGAAAGCAAACAGTTTGATTCCGGTTTTCAGGTGGATTGCAAAGGGTATATGCCATTTGGGGGAAGGGTGTTCAGGGACTGGAAAAGGGGGGGCCATGGACCCATGAATTTACATCAAGCCATTGTCCAATCCTGCGATGTGTTTTTTTATAATGTGGGATATCAGCTTGGGGTCGATATGATTGCAAAATATTCGCGACTTTTTGGGTTGGGGGAACCCACGGGCATTGAATTGGAATCGGAGAAAAAAGGGTTAATTCCCACGATTGAGTGGAAAAAAAGAGTTCGCGGGGAACCCTGGTATCCCGGAGAAACGTTATCCGTTGCCATCGGTCAGGGTTATGTGTCCGTAACTCCCTTACAGTTGGTGAATATGATCAGTGTGGTGGCAAACGGTGGGACCCTTTTTCAACCCAAAATTTTTAAAGGTGTATTGGAAAAGCAGACCCGCCAGGTGGAAGAGCCTTTGCCTATGCCTTCACGGCGTGTTGATTTAAATCCCAGAACCTTTGCTGTTTTGAGGGAGGCCCTAAAAGGGGTGGTGTCCGATCCTGAAGGGACGGCCCGTTCCTCCAGATCCTCTATTGTTGAAATTGCCGGGAAAACTGGGACAGCACAAGTCATCGGAACACGCCCAAGAGCACCAACGGAACCGATACCAAAGGAGTTTTTGGACCATGCCTGGTTTGGGGCTTTTGCCCCGGCTTCTGACCCTAAGATAGCGGTGGTGGTTTTGGTTGAAAATTCGGGCCATGGGGGCTCGGTTGCTGCGCCCATTGCAAAAGAAATTATTGAGACTTATTTAGCTTATGATCGATCGACGGTTAATCACCAACTTTGATTGGCGACTTTTAGGGGTGATTCTCGGAATTCTGGGAATTGGTCTGCTGACCTTATATAGTGTAACCCGGCACTCCGATGTTTCCCGCAGCACCGTTTTTGTGAAGCAAATCTATTGGGTCATTTTAGGATTAGGGATTTATTTCAGTGTTTCATTTTTAGACTACCATATGCTGGTTCGGTATGCCTTTGGGTTTTATGGGATTACGCTTTTATTATTGATAATGGTCTTATTTGTTGGCCGGGTAGGTCAAGGGGCTCAACGTTGGCTTTCCCTGGGTCCTTTTTCTTTTCAACCCTCCGAGTTTGCAAAATTAACCATGCTTTTGGTGATGGCCAAATATTTTTCTGAAAACAAACAAACCGGAGGGTTGAGATTTTCACAATTATTTTTTCCGGGTGTTCTTTTGGCTATTCCGACAGTCCTCATTTTAAGGCAGCCTGATCTTGGGACGGCCTTAACGGTAACCTTTATTTTTTTATTATTGGTGGGCTTAGTGGGATTTCGGTCTAAAAACTTGGTTTTTGGTTCCATTTTGTTTTTTATGTCACTTCCTTTTTTATGGCACTTCTTTTGGTCTTTCCTAAAAGAATACCAAAGAGAACGCCTCCTAACGTTTATTGATCCCTCGGCGGACCCCATGGGGGCGGGGTATCATATTATTCAATCTAAGATTGCCATTGGGTCCGGTGGTATTTTGGGAAAGGGCTATTTATCAGGCACCCAGAGCCAACTTAAATTTCTTCCGGAAGGCCATACGGATTTTATTTTTTCTGTTTTTGCAGAGGAATGGGGTTTTATTGGTGTTTTTTTATTGTTTAGTCTTTATTTTGTTTTAATTGTGATGGGAATAGAAATCGCAGCTAAAGCAAAAGATAGTTTGGGAGTTTTACTGTCTTATGGAGTCGTCGGGATGTTGTCCTTTTATTTTATGATCAACATCGGTATGACCTTGGGAGTGATGCCCGTTGTGGGTGTTCCCCTCCCCTTAATGAGCTACGGTGGGACGTCTATGGTGACCATGTTGGCTGCCCTCGGAATTTTACAAAGTGTAAAAATTAGACGTTTTCAACTTTTTTATTAAAAATCTCAATGTGTCAATCTCAATAGGAACAAGCCGGTATTTTGACCAAAAAAGGATAGAGAAATTTTGTTCACATTTTTTAAAAAAATGTTGGTCCAAAATCCGCTTTGTTCAGAGGAGTATAGAAAATGGCTAAAGAAATTATTATTAATGCAATGCAAGAGGAAACCCGCGTTGCCTTTTTGGAAAACCGTGTGGTTACAGAACTTTATATTGATCGAAAAAAAGAACGCGGCATTGTAGGAAATGTATATAAAGGGAAGATTATGAAAGTGCTGCCCGGCATGCAGGCGGCGTTTGTGGATATTGGCACTGAAAAATCCGCTTTTTTATATGTGGCGGATGTGGTTTTTCAAAAAGAAGAAACCTTACGGGTCACAGAAGGGGAAGGTGAGGAATACAGAGAAGATGACAATGTTGAATTTAATGGGATTGTGACCAAAGTCAAAAAATCCGGAGGGAAACCCATTGAGGAACTCCTGAAAGAAGGACAGGAAATATTGGTTCAGGTGACCAAAGAACCCATGGGAACCAAAGGACCACGGGTTACGATGTATGTATCCTTACCCGGGCGATACCTGGTTTTTATGCCAACCGTCAATCATGTCGGAATTTCCAGGCGCATTAATAAAGAGGAAGAGCGCTCCCGTTTAAGGGACATGATTATGAAAATGCGGAAAGGGGGAACCGGTTATATCATTCGGACGGTGAGTGATGGCGTCAGTGAGGAAGAATTTGTTTCCGATAAAGAGTTTCTGGATGTTTTATGGCACAATATAAACAAAAAAAGAGAAAGGTTAGGTGCCCCGGTACTTCTCCACACCGATTTAGATTTGGTTTTCCGGACGGTTCGAGACCTTTTTACCCGAGATGTGGACCGGCTGGTAATTGACTCAAAAGTGGAGTACGAGAGAATAAAAGATTTTGTGAATATGTATATTCCCAGTTTAAGTGAGCGGGTTGAGCTTTATGAAAAAGAAGAACAAATTTTTGATGCCTTTGAAGTTGAAATTGAGATATCTCGGGGGTTGGGAAGAAAGGTTTGGTTAAAGTCAGGTGGGTACATAATAATTGATCATACCGAGGCCTTGACCGTGATTGATGTGAATACTGGGCGGTATGTGGGAAAAAGGGATCTGGAAGAGACCATCCTAAAAACGAATTTAGACTCGGTAAAAGAAATTGCCTATCAGCTTCGTCTTCGAAACATAGGAGGGATTATAATTATCGATTTCATTGATATGGAAAAAGAACGGAATCGGGATAAGGTATTTCATGCCTTCCAAGAGGCGGTCTCTCGAGACAAAGCCCGCACCAATATTTTAAGGATTTCGGATTTGGGCCTAATCCAGATGTCTCGTGAACGGATTCGGGAGAACCTGCTGAGGATTCTGTGTGGGCCTTGCCCTTACTGTGACGGGAAAGGATATACCAAATCTCCGATGACTGTTTGTTATGAAATTTTTAGAGAAATACGGAGAATTGGGCCGTCTCAACATGATAAGAAAATTATTCTTGGGGTCCATCCAACAGTGGCCAATCTATTGTACGAGGAAGAACGAGAGGGAATTGAAGACTTGGAAAGGGAATTTAATCGAAAAATTTTTATTAAGGCCGACTCCAACCTTCATTTGGAACAGTATGACCTGAGTACCCATTAGTTGGAAGGAACAAATGAAAGGATCCCAGAGAGAGCCAGGGCTCCTTCCTTCTCGTGGTTCCATGACGGGTAACCTTTTTAAAAAAGTTCACCTCTTTTTTAAAAAGGTTTAATTTAAAACGATACCCGGTAAAAAAAAATTTGATAAACCTCTTACTTCTCCCTCCGTTCTCTTTGGGTAATCCCGGTGGTACGATTTCATCAGTCCCTCTTTTCTTTATTCTTTTTATATTCAAAAAGATCCCATCCAGAAAAAGATTTTTGAGGATTCCTTGACTGGCCGGAGTACTGTTGTATAATGTCATTTTAATTTAAGACGCTCCAAGATATTTTTTGTTGGGTTAAATTCAAATCCATTATGAATCAAAATGAAACGGAAATGTGGCTTTCCCTAAAATCAGTTCAAGGACTTGGCCCGGTATTAATCAAAAGATTAATAGAAGTTTTTGGGTCCCCTAAAGGAGTATTGGGTGCAGATATAAGAAATTTAATGGATTTGGAGGGGATTGGAGAATCGCTGGCTGGAGCCATTCTTTCCTGTGGGGTAACGGACACCGTTAAGCGGGAGGTTGATGAAGTCAACCGGTTAGGAATAGGGTTGGTAAGTCTTACAGATTCAGAATATCCGTCGTTACTTCGGGAAATTCATGATCCCCCTTCCCTATTATATGTACGGGGAAAACTTCATTCCGAAAAACCGGCCATTGCCATTGTGGGTTCTCGAAGGGCCACTGCCTATGGACGTTCCACAACCGACCGTTTTAGCCGGTGCTTAACAGAAGAAGGTTTTTTAGTGGTCAGCGGGATGGCAAGAGGGATCGACGGTTTTGCACACCGGGCCGCTCTCCACGCCGGGGGAGAGACCTTGGCGGTCTTAGGATGTGGAGTTAACCGGGTTTATCCTCCGGAACACCGGGACCTGATGACCAAAATCATGGACCAAGGAGGGGTTTTATCCGAATATTCCCTGGAAACCGAACCGGATGCTAAAAACTTCCCGCAGCGAAATCGTATTATCAGTGGCGTTTCTTTAGGGACCCTGGTGATTGAGGCGACCGCTGAAAGCGGGTCATTAATTACCGCCCGATTGTCCTTGGAGCAAGGACGAGAGGTTTTTGCCATTCCGGGGAACCTTGGGGTAAAAACCAGTGAAGGGACCAATCATCTTATCAAAAGTGGTGCAAAGCTGGTACAGGGAATGGATGATATTTTGGAAGAAATTGTTCCTCAGTTCCGGAAAGTGGCCAAACAACATTTTGGAAAATCCACCCTAAAGTCAATCAAATCCCACTTTAAACAGGAGGATTTACCGGTGGATGAGAGTATTTTATTTGATTTGGTGGGAGTAGATCCTGTACATATAGATGAGTTGTCTTCAAAAAGTCATTTTCCATCTCAAAAGGTTTCCAGCCTTCTTCTGAGTATGGAATTAAAAGGTGCCATTCAACAAATGGCCGGGCAGTTTTATACCCGATCCATTTAAAAAAAATATTTTGTGGTAGAATCAATCATAGTCGTTTTCATATGGCAAAGGTTTTTATTAAAATGGGGGGGCAATGGGTAAATCTTTAATTATTGTTGAATCACCAACGAAAGCAAAAACCCTCAATAAATATTTAGGTAAGAAGTTTGTGATCAAAGCGTCCATGGGACATGTGAAGGATCTTCCCGTCAAAAAATTAGGGGTGGATTTAGAAAGGGATTTCCTTCCTGAATATGTCATCATCCGTGGAAAAGGAAAGTTTTTAAATGAAATCAAAGAAGCCGCGGGTAAAGCAGACAAGATTTTTCTGGCCCCCGATCCAGATCGCGAGGGAGAAGCCATTGCCTGGCATATTGCAGAAGAACTTAATGGGCAGGAGGAAAAGGTATTTCGAATTCTGTTTAATGAAATTACCGAACGGGGAATTAAAAAAGCTTTAGAATCACCTGTGAAGGTAAACCTCAATAAAGTCAATGCCCAACAAGCCCGGCGGGTGTTGGACCGCATCGTGGGTTATAAAATCAGTCCCATTTTATGGGAAAAAGTCCGCCGGGGTTTAAGCGCTGGCCGGGTTCAATCCGTGGCTGTTCGTTTGGTGTGTGAGCGAGAATGTGCGATTCAGGCTTTTGTTTCTGAAGAATACTGGTCAATTACAGCGAAGCTGGAGGGTCTCTCGCCCCCTCGTTTTGAAGCCAAGCTTTTTAGGATCAATGGTAATCCTATTGAAATCTCTAATGGTGAAACCGCAGAACAACATATTACCCAACTTCGCGGCCAACCCTTTGTTGTTAAAAAAATTGAAAAGAAGGAAAAAAAGCGTAACCCCGTTCCCCCGTTTATTACCAGTAGTCTTCAACAGGAAGCCTCACGGAAACTTCGCTTTTCCCCCAAAAAAACCATGATGATGGCTCAACAGCTTTATGAGGGAGTGGAAATGGGGGCCGAAGGCCCGGTGGGTTTGATTACCTATATGAGGACCGATTCTACCCGTGTTTCGGATGAAGCGTTATCCTCTTTAAGGAGTTTTATTCAAGAACGGTTTGGTTCCGAATTTTTGCCCCCACATCCTAACATTTATAAGAGTAGGAAGTCCGCCCAGGAAGCCCACGAAGCCATTCGGCCAACCACCGTAACCCGTGATCCTGAAACCGTTAAGGGTTTTTTGGCCAAAGATCAATATAATCTATATAAGTTAATTTGGAGCCGATTCGTTGCCAGTCAAATGGCTCCGGCCATATTGGAAATGACCCGGGTTGATATTTCCGCAGGCCCATCCATTTTCCGGGCTACCGGTTCTGTGACCCGTTTTCCTGGTTTTACCTCGGCCTATATGGAGGGACGGGAAGAAGGGGATATGTCTGAGGATAAAAGACGGGAAGACGGAGAGGATGAAGAGGAGCTGAACCTTCCTTCTTTAACCGAAGGGGAAACGCTTCAGTTGTTGGAATTGGTTCCCAAACAACATTTTACTCAACCCCCTGCCCGTTTTTCCGAAGCCATGCTGATCCGTGAATTGGAAGAGAAAGGAATTGGCCGTCCCAGTACCTATGCAGCCATCATTTCAACCATCCAGGATAGGAAATATGTTGAAAAGTTGGAAGGGAGACTGAAACCCACTGAATTAGGAACTGTGGTAAACGGACTTTTGGTTGAACATTTTCCGGAGGTCCTGAATGTAGAATTTACAGCGAAAATGGAGGAGGAACTGGATGAGATTGAAGAAGGGGAGAAGGATTGGGTGGGTGCCGTCCGAGATTTTTATGCCCCCTTTGGAAAAAGCCTCCTGAAAGCGGAAGTAGAAATGCGGGATGTGAAACGCGAGGAAATTCCCACAGAGGTTGTTTGTGATAAATGCAATCGGAAAATGGTGATCAAGTGGGGAAGAAATGGGAGGTTTTTAGCGTGTCCGGGGTACCCGGATTGCAAAAATACCAAAGAATTTGTGGAAGAAACTTCCGGTGAAATTCGTGTTGTCGAGAAACCGGAAACCGGAGAGTTTTGTGAGACATGTCAAAGTCCTCTGGTAGTAAAAATTGGACGGTTTGGCCGGTTTTTAGCCTGCTCAACCTACCCAAAATGTAGCTTTACAAAATCGGTGAGTTTGGGAGTCCCTTGTCCTCAAGAGGGGTGCAAGGGTGAGCTGGTTGAAAAGCGATCAAAAAAAGGAAGAATGTTTTTTGGATGCAGCCAGTACCCAAAATGTAATTTTGCCAGCTGGTATAAACCCATTCCCAAACCCTGTCCTCAATGCGGTGGTTCTTTTCTGATTGAGAAGAAAAAAAGAGGAGGGGATGTAACTCTCGCCTGTCCCAATAAGGATTGTCACTTCCAAGAATAATGTTCTTTTCTCTTAAACACCGATAACGGCTCCGGAAATAGGTTAGCCCCTTGCCTTTTTGTGGGTAAATAGGGTAATTATGACGGTGATGGAACCTCAAGTGTTGGTCATCATTGGAGGAGGACTGGCAGGGTGCGAGGCCGCTTTTCAAGCAGCCGAACGTGGGATTTCTGTGCACCTTTATGAAATGCGGCCGGTCCAGACTACACCTGCACACAAAACCGGTGATTTGGCAGAATTGGTTTGCAGTAATTCCTTTCGTTCCGCGGATCCCTTTCATGCGGTCGGTTTACTCAAAGAAGAGCTCCGGAGGATGGGATCACTGATTATGAGGGCAGCGGATGAAACCCGTATTCCCGCAGGTTCAGCCCTTGCCGTTGACCGTACCGCTTTTTCTCAATGGATTAACCAAAAAATTCTTTCACACCCCCGAATTAAAGTTTTTCGGGAAGAGGTGAGCACCCCCCCGGAGGATAAAATGGCGGTTCTTGCTACCGGGCCTTTGACCGGTGAGGGTTTAGCCCGGTGGATTCAAAAAACCATAGGGTCTCATCGATTATATTTCTACGATGCCATTTCTCCTATTGTTGATGGGGAAAGCATTGATGGTCAGGTGACTTTTCAGGCCTCCCGGTATGGAAAGGGAAGCGCGGATTACGTCAATTGTCCTATGACTCAGGAAGAATATGATTGCTTTTATAAAGCTTTAATGGAAGCGGAGAAGGTTCCCGAGAAAGAATTTGAAAAAATCCCTTATTTTGAAGGGTGCATGCCTATTGAGGTTCTAGCAGAAAGAGGGTCAAAAACCCTTCTTTTTGGACCTATGAAACCCGTTGGTTTGTTGGATCCCCGTTCTGGAAAAAGGCCTTTTGCTGTGGTTCAACTGAGGCGGGAGAACCACCAAGGAACGTGTTATAATCTGGTGGGGTTTCAGACCAAGTTAAAATGGGGAGAGCAGAAAAGAGTTTTTCGCTTGATTCCAGGTTTGGAAAAAGCGGAGTTTTTTCGATTCGGTAGCCTTCATCGAAATACCTTTTTAAATTCACCTTTGTTTTTAAAAGAAACCCTTCAGCTTCGGGGTTCAGAAAACCTTTTCTTTGCAGGACAGATCATCGGGGTGGAGGGTTATATCGAATCGACGGGGATGGGGCTTTTAGCAGGGATTAATGCGGGACGAAAAATTCAAAACCAGGGATTGGTTGTTCCACCCGAAACCACTGCTTTGGGGAGCTTGATCCAGTATGTAACCAAAAGTGCTCCAGAGACTTTTCAACCCGCCAACGCTCATTTTGGTCTTTTTCCTCCCTTAAAAAAATCCATTCCCAATCGGGAAATGCGTCGGAAAAAAATGGTAGAAAGGAGCTTGGAGGACCTAGCAGAATGGACGGAGCAATACAAGATTTTATGAACTATTTGAGGTTTGAGCGGCGCGTCTCCGATCATACCATTCGAAACTATAAAGGGGACCTATCCCAGTTTCGGGGATTTGTTTTGGAGCAATTTCCTTCCGGTGAGAAAGGGCCTCTCCTTGGGTCTCTGGACCAATGGGTTATTCGGGGATATTTAGCTTTTCTTTACGCCCAAGGGATCAAGAGATCTTCAATTGCCAGAAAACTCTCCTCCATCCGGTCCTTTTTTGGGTTTCTCTTTCGAAGAGGGAAAATCTCCCACAATCCATCTCGTGTGGTATCCAGTCCACGCCAAGAAAGTAGGGTCCCTAAGGTTTTATCCATGAATCAAGCAAAAACCTTGGTGGAATCCCCCCCCAATCAAAACGTTCTCTCCATGCGGGATCGGGCCATTCTTGAGACTTTTTATTCTACGGGAATTCGAATCAGCGAATTGGTCGGGTTAAATATTCAGGATTTGGATCCGGAAGAAGGGTTAGTGAGGGTCAGAGGAAAAGGGTCCAAGGAACGGATTGTTCCTATCGGCTCCAAAGCACTGAAAGCCATTGAAGATTATTTGCATCATCCAAAAAAGAAAAAACACCCTTCAGGCGAAAAGGAAAAAGTGCCTTTATTTTTGAACCAATGGGGAAAAAGGATGACAGCCCGCGGGGTTTGGTATAGAATGTCCATTTATTTTCGAAGTGGCGAGGAATTCCGTGGGGCAACCCCTCACACGCTTCGCCACTCTTTTGCCACTCATCTCTTGGATGCCGGTGTGGATCTTCGGTCGATTCAAGAATTGCTGGGGCATCAATCTCTTGGAACCACGCAGCGTTATACCCATGTGAGTATGGATCGACTGATGGAGATTTATAATAAAACCCATCCCAGGGGCCGAGCTCGGATCCGAGGGACGAAATCATCATGAAAGAAGGCCTTACCATTCGAGGAACAACTGTTCTGATTGTGACCCGCAACGGCCGAGTAGCCATTGGTGGAGATGGGCAAGTAACTTTGGGAACCACGGTGATGAAGCACAATGCGCGAAAAGTGCGAAGGATGTATAATGGCCAGGTTTTGGCGGGTTTTGCCGGAGGAACCGCCGACGCTTTTACACTGTTTGAGCGGTTCGAATCCAAGCTAGAGGAGTTTCGGGGAAATCTGACCCGTGCCGCGGTTGAATTGGCGAAGGATTGGAGGACCGATCGGGTTCTCAGAAGACTTGAAGCTTTATTGGCCGTTGCCAATTTGGAGCATGCTTTTATTTTGTCCGGAACGGGGGACGTGGTGGAACCTGAAGGAGGTTTGGTCAGTATTGGATCGGGGGGCCCCTATGCTTTGGCGGCAGCCAAAGCCCTCATCCAACATTCTTCCCTGGACGTCCGGGAAATTGTGAAGGAAGCACTGGGAATCGCCGGTGATATTTGCATTTATACCAATCGGGAAATTGTCATAGAGGAATTGTAATGAATACTTTAACCCCACGGGAAATAGTTGCTGAACTTGATAAATATATCATCGGGCAAGCCCAGGCCAAACGGATGGTTGCCATTGCCTTGCGGACCCGGTGGCGCCGAAGACAGTTGAATGAAGAGCTTCGGGATGAGGTGATGCCCAGAAATATTATTATGATTGGACCCACAGGAGTGGGGAAAACGGAAATTTCCCGAAGGCTTGCAAAACTGGCTCAGTCCCCATTTTTAAAGGTGGAAGCATCAAAATTTACCGAGGTGGGTTATGTTGGTCGGGATGTGGAATCGATGATCCGAGAAGTCACCGAATTGGCAGTAAATATGGTGAAAGGTGAACAAGCGGAGCGGGTTTCAGATCGAGCCAAACAATTGGCGGAGGAAAAGGTTTTGGATTTACTCCTCCCCCCTCCCCCGCAGCGTCATCCCCCTGGAATTTATGATGAATCACGTGCTGAATCTGTTTCTCCTCCTCCATCCGAATCCAATGAAAACAGTCGAGAAAAGCTTCGCAAACAATTGCGGGAAGGAAAACTCAATGACCGGGCAGTCGAACTGGAGACCAAAGAGAAAAGCCTTCCCATTGGGGTGATTTCCAATATCGGAATGGAAGACCTCGAAATGAACCTCCGGGAGATGTTCGGCGGATTGTTTCAAGGGAAAAAGAAAAAACAACGGGTGAAAGTTCCTGAAGCCATTAAAATTTTAACTCAGGAGGAAGCCCAAAAATTAATTGATATGGATGAAGTTGTGAAAGAGGCCGTACGGCGGGTAGAACAGAATGGGATCATATTTCTTGACGAAATCGATAAAATTGCGGGAAAGGAAAAAATGGCCGGACCGGATATTTCCCGCGAGGGGGTTCAACGGGATCTCCTTCCCATCGTGGAAGGGTCAACTGTGAATACCAAATATGGGTTGGTAAAAACGGACCATATCCTTTTTATTGCGGCAGGGGCCTTTCATGTGTCTAAACCCTCAGATTTAATTCCAGAACTTCAGGGACGTTTCCCTTTGAGAGTAGAATTGAAATCTTTGGGAAAAGGGGAGTTTATCCGAATACTGACGGAGCCGAAAAATGCCTTAATCAAACAGTATATTGGATTAATGGAAACCGAAGGGATTCACTTGGAAATTACTGAAGATGCCATTGAAGAAATTGCCAAAATTGCGGTCTTGGTGAATGAGCGGATGGAAGATATTGGTGCCCGAAGACTATTTACAATCATGGAAAAAATTCTGGACGAGCTCTCCTTCGAAGCGCCCTATTTGGAAGAGAAACAATGGAGGGTGGATGCAAAATACGTTCAGGAAAAATTAAACGATATCGTCCAAGACCAGGATTTAAGGAAATACATACTCTAAACAGGATGCACTTTAACATTGGAACATTTAATTGAAAAGGCAAAAGTTTTAATTGAGGCCCTTCCCTATATAAGGTCCTTTTCAGGGAAGACCTTTGTGATCAAATATGGTGGTAAGGCCATGACAGAGGTGACCTTAAAAGAGCGGTTCGCCGAAGATGTGGTTTTAATGAAATATGTTGGAATTCATCCGGTCATCGTTCATGGAGGCGGGCCGCAAATTAACCAAATGATGAAACGGTTAGGAAAAGAGCCTCGCTTTATAAAAGGTGTACGGGTCACTGATTCAGAAACCATGGAAATCGTAGAGATGGTTCTTGGGGGGGTGATTAATAAAGAGATTGTTTCTCTGGTTAACCGGCATGGGGGGAAAGCGGTAGGGTTAACGGGTAAAGATGGGAAATTATTTACCGCTCAGCCCTTGGCAAAGGCATCGGCAAAGGACCCCGCCATGGGAATGGTGGGACAGATTAAGGCCGTGGATCCAAAAGTGTTAGAAGACCTTCACAAAAGCGGTTTTATCCCAGTGATTGCTCCAATTGCTTTTGGTGAAAAGGGGGAAAGTTATAATATTAATGCGGATTTGGTTGCCGGGGCGATTGCTTCTGCCATCCAAGCCGAGAAATTTTTGGTACTGACCGATGTAAAAGGAATTCAGGACGAGCGCAAAAAATTGCGTTCCACATTATCCAGAAAAGAGGTCGGACAATTTATTAAAAAAGGAGTAATCTCGGAGGGAATGCTTCCCAAGGTGGAGGCTTGCCTGACTGCTCTTGAGGGTGGGGTGAAAAAAGCCCATATCATTGATGGGCGCTTGACCCATGCCCTTCTTTTGGAAATTTTTACCGATAAAGGGGTGGGGACCGAGGTAGTGGATTAAAAAATAGTGTGTGTTCTGTTTAGGGCGCGGGAATAATATTAAACTGCTCGGAAAAAGCAGGAGGATGGCTCCCGATTTGAATGGCAGGGATAAGAGGAAAGATTTGGTCGAAATTGACCTCCCCAGGAATGCTGACATCATGTCCCGGGCCGCACCCCAAGCAGGATGTGACGGAAGACCCTTCCACATTTTGAACATAAAGGAATTTAAAACCGTTTGCTTTACCTACCCCTGAATCCGCGTGGGTGTTCATGTCCACACCGTAACCCTCCGTTGAATCAACATTCCAAAAAGGATCAACCGTTGGATTGGTGAGTCCCGCTGAATTTTTCCTGCCGATGCTTGTGTGGAACAAGCGGAAGGTCGAATCATAGGTATCCATGGTTCCGGTCAAATTGTTTAAAGGGTTGGGATCAACATCGGTTTGGTCCAGTACCATTCCATTGAGGTATAAAGCTTCTTCGATTGGATCGGAGTGATCAAACCCGTAATGGGCTAACCAGCTTTGGGTGAACGCTTGCCGGTCGGGTGTGGTGCTTGCTGTATATTTTACTATCCTTTGGTCTATCCAGTTGGTTCGGATGGCATTCCCTACGCCGGTAACCTCTGCGTTGAGTGGAGCGGTTGTCGGAAAGGAACCCGTCTCCCAAAGACAGTTGTCCAACTTTCTCTGGATGGTGATCAGATCATCCCCTAAATTAAACCATTGATCGGGGTCACAAGTCCCATAAAACTCGTTATCATCAATTGTGGTGGTAGGGTCACTTCCCTGGGCTTCAACAATACCATCCAGAACACAATTCTGGTTGGTAACCATAACACAATCCCAATCAGGTCCCAGAGCGACACGGACCCTTGCTCTTGAAAGCCCCGGCGGGGTGACTCCGCTTCCTTGGACAATTTGAAGCTTGGTGGGACCGCCGATTTTGGTAAAATCTAAAATTGTACTGGTTGCCCCCCAGCCAAATTGGTCTGCCCGGAGTCGGTCCACCTCACCCGCTTCCCGGACATTGTCATTATCATCATCATACCAGGTATCATCAAAAACACCGTCCCCATTTTCATCCACAAAAATAACATCTCCTTTAAGTAGATGCCCACAGGAGGGTTGATTACAATATTCTGGAATCCAACTGGTTCCAATATCTGTTGGGGCTTTTAAACTGGGAGGTGGAATAGCCAGAAGGGTGGTTCGGTCAATGGTAGCCGAGACAGAAGCATTTTCAATTTCATTCCAGTTGGTTCCACTGGCAAAGTTTCCATTAACCCAAGCATTAACTGCTGCAGATCCTCTGGTCCCGCAATCTCCATTGAAACCATTGGGAACTCCGGTACAGCTTGCGGGAGGACTCGCCAATAAAGTTCCCCCAACCCCAAGTGCATTGGTTAAGTTAAGAGTTGCTGTATCCGCAGAATAGGATATTTTTGGGACAATGGGATTTTGGGTCCCCACAAAAAATAGAGAAAATGCAAAATAAACTAAAAGAGGGATGTGGGGTTTTTGCCTCATTTTTGCCAGGTCCGATATAGAGGTAAGACTTTTTAAAAAAATTAAAAGGACATTTTTATAATACATATGCAATTTTTATTCCCTAAGGTAATTGTTGTGGATAACTCACCTAACCCATTAATAAATCAATTTTTTAAGAAAAATGATTTTGATCCACAAAAGTGTAAAAGGGAATTTTATTCACCAAAAGTTCTAATTTAGTCTTTATTTTTGATTACTTAGGAGTTGACTGAAATTGACTATTTTTTAAAAAACAGAAGGAAAAAGGGAACTGAAAAATAATTTAAATGGGAAAAACATAATATGAAAATTGATTTTGATGAATTATTAAAGAACTAAACCTCTTTTTTGCCAAGCGACCAAAACCCTTGACAGATAACCCAAAGGGCTTTAAAGTATGGCCATTTTATAGGTAAAAAAAAATAAGTTGCCGGAGTGGTGAAATTGGTAGACGCACGGGACTCAAAATCCCGCGGGGTTTGACTCCATGGGGGTTCGATTCCCCCCTCCGGCACCAATATTTTTCAATGAGCTAAACCCACCTGGTGAATATACAAACGGGAATAATATCCCAATTGTCAAAAATACTCCGACCTCAGATCGGCCTACCTTTTTTTAAAGAAAAAAATGGATAATTGACCCTTGGATCTATAAGCCGTTGGTTGATTTTTCATTTTATTTTTCTTCCATCTTATAATACCCTTGTTATTTTATTCACTAGACTCTTGAACCTTGTGAGCCCAAAACATTAAAATTCCCATTTGGTCCTCATCAAAAGGCTTATCCGGAGAGATGGGGCAGATTCATCAAAAAAAGTGTCTGGAAAAATAATTTTAGTTAGAGAAAAATTTCTTCGGTGTGCGATAGGGGAGAATGAGGAAAATTATCGTTAAAGGCGTATCCATCAAGGAAGTAGTCCGGCTAATCCGGAGTCGGAGCAAATTAAATAATTGAAATAAAACAAGGTTGTAATAATTTGAGGTAGGTTTTTAAGGCTTAAAGAGATGTTTTTGGTGATAAAAACCTAGGTATTAAGAAAAAAATGGCAAGAGCCAATCGACATTATGTTCCTAACACAGTGTGGCATATTACCCATCGATGTCATCATAGGGATTTTCTACTGAAATTTTCAAAGGACCGGGACTGCTGGATGGATTGGTTGTATGAGGCCAAAAAGCTCTTTCACCTTCGCGTGCTGAATTATATGGTGACCTCAAACCACATCCATTTATTGGTGATCAATAGCGGTGAAAAGGTAATTTCTAAAAGTCTGCAATTGATTGCAGGGAGAACTGGGCAGGCCTACAACCAAAGGAAAGGAAGAAGCGGTGGATATTGGGAGGACCGTTATCACGCAACCGCAATTGAGACCGGTGAACATTTTATTCAGTGTTTGGTGTATATCGGTCTGAATATGGTAAGAGCCGGAGCAGGAAAGCATCCTAGTGTACTGAGTCATAAATTCCTTTACACACCGTTCGTGGTGAGCTTGTCGAACCATGAACGGAACCCATTGAAATATTGCACCCTTCGACAGGCTCAGGGTGAACGGGATTTGTAAAGAAGCGTTGGACTCACTACACTAGGAGCCTGAGCAATAGTCTTTTTTGGATTAATTTTTTTAGGGATATATGATAAAGTGTGAGGATTAGAGACTCAATTTGGAGGAGCCCCATGTTTCGCCCATATGATCAGGACCAAATGTTTCTATTGCCACCGAGCGTAAAAGAATTCATTGATGAGAGACATCCTGCCCATCTGATTAACGATATGGTGGAGAAGTTGGACATCAAGGTCTTTATGCATCGGTACGGAGAGATGGGGCAGCCGGCCTATTCGCCGCGGATGATGCTGAAGGTGATCTTATACGGCATGACGGTCGGGGTTTTCAGTTCGCGGAAGCTTTCACGTGCTTGTGGAGAGAACCTGGCCTTTAAATATTTAGCGGGGATGCAGACGCCTGCCCGCCGCGGCGGGCCTGCCTTTAAGACCTTCATTGAGTTTAGAGCGCGGCACCGGGAGGAGATGGCAGATTTATTTGTGCAGACGGTGAAATTGGCCAAAGAGATGGGATTTGCCCTGCTCTCAAGGGTTGCTCTGGACGGCACAAAGATGCG
>DASWJH010000093.1 GCA_036397255.1 Nitrospiria bacterium | reverse complement strand
GTCTACGGTGATAGCCCAGAATAATAATTGGCAAACAACCGATCCATTGTGTGCAGCTCCGGCGATATCGTGCGGAAACGATCAAGATATCATTGCTACCGGATTAGATCCCTGTACAGCAGCGACAACCGGTTGCACCCTAGATTCTGCCGTCCATATCACTCTCCCTCCAGGGGCCTATACGGCTATTGTGAGTGGAGTCAATAATGCGACGGGAGTGGGTTTAGTGGGGGTGTTTGATGTAGATTGAGCGAAGGTAAGAAGAGAAAAGAATTGGATTAAAACTTTTGTTGAAAAAATATATAAAAGGCCGTGTTTATTTCTAAAGACGGCCTTTTTTTATTTCATTTTGTTTTTCTTGACCCAATTTTAAAAAAAGGGCAACATGGTTTTAAAAATAGTCTAGAGAATCATAAGGATTCTTTAAGAAAAGTGATCCTTTAAAATGAATAAGAATTTTTGGCCTATGTTTGGTTTTTTTTTCTGTGTCATTTTAGGAAACCCTCAATGGGTAGCAGGGGTGGAGGGTATTTATGTCCATGATATTGAAATTGATCCCACAAATCGAAAGGTCATATACATTGCAACGGACAATCAGGGAGTCCTGAAAAGTATAGATGGAGGGAAAAATTGGAATTTAGTCAATAAAGGCATTCAATCCTATCTTCTTTACGATTTAAAAATTCATCCGAAAAAACCTGACACGGTGTATGTGGCCAGCTGGGGAGGGGGACTTTATCAAAGCAAAAATGAGGGGCAAATTTGGGAAGAACAAAATAATGGCTTAGGGGATACCGCCATTTGGAGGATTTTTCTTTCTCCGGAACGAAGGGATCAAATTTATATACTAACCTCTAGCGGCGTATATACTCGAAAAGGGAAAATAAATTCCTGGGAATTACTGGATGGGGGGTTGAGTTTGGGTGACGAGGAGATCCCTCAATCATTCTTTGTACTTCCCGGGGCATCACCCATCCTTTTTTTGGGAACCGATCAAGGAATTTACCGGTGGGAAAGTTCCAATCAAAAATGGGAAAAAATCAGTCTGGCTGTCCCACTCAATGTGACCGAAATTGCCTATCGATTAAAAGACAGTGAACTTTTTTTCGGAACGATGAATGAAGGACTTTTTAGAAGTCCTGATCTTGGTAAAACATTTCAATTGGTAAAAGGGACCAAAGGAATCTGGATCAATCGGGTTATTTTTCACCCCGATGATCCAAATACTTTTTTTATTTTAACCCGATCAAAAGGGATTTTGAAAACCACTGACGAAGGAAGTTCTTGGGCTACTTTGAATGAAGGGATTTCCGATTCCTGGGTGACCGCTTTAGCGTTTGATCCCAAGAATTCAAATATTTTTTATGCGGGGACCCATGAGCATGGCATTTTTAAATCGGTTGATGGCGGGAAAAAATGGAAATCTATTTTGGAAAAGGCCATTCAGGCCCCTGAGAAAAGAAATACCGATTTATTGCCCAAAGACCCAGTTGGCCAAAAAAAGAAAATCCTCCCTCCTCCTGAATCCTTCAAAAAGTGTAACGAATGCCATGGGTGGACAGACCCGAAATTGGATTTTCATTCCCCTACCTATTACCGCATGGTCGCTAATCCCCGGGATTGGAGTGCAACGGTGAAGAGAATGAGCAAAAGGGCGCAACTTTCACTGGAAGAGGAAAAGGAAATTATTTTGTATCTGAATTCTTACTATGGAATTAAAAAATGAAATGAAAATTTTGGACATGATGTTCATTTAACTGGCAATTCCCCGCGGCTTGCGGCGTGGGATGCAGTAGATCTGTTGTAGCGGGCCCTTCGACTGATCTCAGGATGGGCTTCCCAAAACCATCTCCACCCCCCATTGGGGGGAAGGGCCTTTTTGATACCCCGCGGTCTTGCCGCGGAGAGCTTCATTTTAAAAAAATAGATCGTGAGGTCAATGGATCCAATGCTGTTGAATCGAAAAGCAGAGGTCAGCGGGTTTTTAATTTTATTTACTTTTTGTCTGTCGGTAGGGTTTTCCGGTTGTATAGAAAAAAGCTCTTTAACCCCTTCCCCGGACCAAACGATAGAGACGAACGTCCAATCGGACGTGAAAAGAGGAGAGGTTCTCCTTGGAGAGAAAGAATTTCCGATAACGACCCGGGATGTTGAAGAGGAAGAACCTTCTATGGCCTGGGATGGAACCCATTACCTTGTGGTGTGGCAGGACAAGCGCAGTGGGTCTTTTGATATTTATGGATCCCGGATAACGCCTTCGGGGAAGAATCTGGATCCCCAGGGTTTTCCAATATCGAGGGCCCCTTCTGATCAAATTAAGCCCAAAGTGATCTGGAACGGGAATAATTATTTTATCGTTTGGCAGGACAAACGAAATGGCCAGGTTTGGGAAATCTTTGGTGCTCGCGTGAATCCTACTGGAAAAGTTTTAGATGAAAATGGGATTCCTATTTCTGTGGGAAATGATTTCCGGGCGACTCCATCCCTTTCCTGGGATGGCAGAAATGTTTTGGTGGTTTGGGAGGAAAAAGGGGATCCATCCCGGGGATGGGATATTTTAGGGGCTAGGGTTGACTCTTTTGGAAAGGTGTTGGATCCTGCAGGTATTCCCATCGCCCGGGAGTCTGGGGACCAATACTATTCCGGGATTTCGTGGAATGGAGAAAATTATTGGGTGGTGTGGAGTGACCAAAGAAATGGGAGCGATTTTGACATTTTTGGCGCAAGAGTCAACCCAGATGGGGAGGTTTTGGATCCGGGGGGAATTCAAATTTCTAAAGCCGCAAATAACCAATACTATCCAAGCATCGGCTGGAATGGCCAATTTCATCTGGTGGCCTGGATGGATAAACGGAAGGGGGAGTCCGGAATTTATGGGGCCCGATTGACCTCGGGAGGGAAGGTCATGGATCCCGATGGAATTCCAATCGACGAATCCCCCAACTTTCACGCCCTTCCATTTGTGACATCACGAGGGAGTGAATTCATGGTGATTTGGGATGAAGAAGGGAAGGTGACGTTTAAGGATATCTACGGGACCCGAATGGATTCCAATGGCAATATTTTAGACCCTGGGTTCATTGAAATATATAAGGGGTTTGAGCGGCAAAGCCATTCGGTTTCTGCAACGGATGGAAAACGGTATTTGGTGGTTTGGAAAGATTATCGGGCGGGGATTCCTTTTCAAGGTGATATTTATGGCCGTTTTATTGATTTTTCCACCGATGGCATAAAACATAGCGAATTAAAGCCTTTACCCAGTGAGCCCAGACTGGGGCCCTATCTGATTCACCAAATCAGTATTGACAGCAGAAACCCAGAAATTCTTTATGCTGCAACCAGTCATTATGGAATTTTAAAAAGCGAAGATGCGGGAATGAATTGGAAATTAATGAATCAAGGCCTCAAAAGCTATACACATCACCAGATCATTATCCACCCCCATCATCCGAATATTTTATACGCCGGGGCCTGGGGAGGAGGGGTTTCAAAAAGCTGGGATGGGGGAGCGTCATGGCAGGAGATGAATACCGGGTTGGGAAACACGGCGGTTAACCAACTGGTTTTTCATCCAAATAATCCTGAGGAAATCTATGCGGTTTCTGAATCTGGAATTTTTAGAAGCTACAACGGAGGGGAGCACTGGGAGGGATTCAACAACGGATTAACCCTTGAGTACTCAGAAAGCCTTCAGACCCTGTTCTTCTTACCTTCTCAACCTGTTTCTCTCTTTATGGGCAGCACCAAGGCATTGTATTTTTGGGGTCAAAAGCTGAAAGGATGGGCCGTTCTGAGAAAACGGAAGGGTGAAGAATATACCGTCTTAGCAGGTTCCGTGGATGGGAAAGTTCTTTTGGTTGGCACTCGGGGGAGCGGATTACTCAAAAGCAAGGATGAGGGAAAAAATTGGGTTTCCTTAGATGAATTAAATTCATCATGGATTACCGATATGGTTTTTGATCCAACCGATGTAAAAATCTTTTACGTTGCAACCACAGATCAGGGAGTCATCAAAACCACTGACGGGGGCCGTTCCTGGAAAAAGCACAACCAAGGCCTTCCCGATCAAAATATCCGAACCATAGAAATTCATCCTTACCATCCCGAAATTCTTTATGCCGGAACCTATGAAGATGGTATTTACATCTCCAAAAATGGGGGGAAAAATTGGGAACCTGCCCATTCTATTCCCGAGCTTACAATGACTGAAATTTTAGGATCCCTTTCTCTCGATGAAGATGTTCGTTCTCCAGGTGATATTCAAAGGCTCATTGATAAAGGAGTGGCCGTGGGGAATGTTTTTGGTTTAGGAAGTGCGGGGGAGGTACCACAAGAATTTGTAAAATGTAATGGCTGCCATGGTTGGACTGAGCCCTTGTTGAATTTAAGAAAAACCTATTGGCGTGTCCCACCCAATACGCGTGATTGGAGATTTACCGTTAAGGATCGAATGAGTAAACGCGCCAATTTGACCCCAAATGAAGAAGAAACCATTATTCAGTTTCTTGAAGGGTTCAGCGGTGGAGCCTTTCAATCTCCCTCTCTTTCTCCAAAAACCACACCGGAGGGGACTTTTTTTTTACCCAAGCGTTCCCAGGAGGTCCCAGAAAAGGTGGTTCAGCGTGTTTGCAGTCAGTGTCATGCCCTTGAGATTAGCGGCCGTTGTGTTGCGGGAGATTGTCAGGGGAAAAAAGTACATCAAACCGGGGGACGGCAATGGGACTTTGTAGTGGATTGGATGAAAGCAATGGGGGCCCCGATGAACGATCATGAGCAACAGGTGGTCACCGAATATTTGATGGATCAATTCCCAGGAAAGCTGTATCGCCTGAATTGGGAAAAGGTAACAACGTTGCCTGGCCATGGGTGGAACATTACCATGCTGGGTTCTTTAGGTGAATATATTTTTGCGGGAACCGAGGGAAACGGGAAAATTTTTGGTTCTGTGGATGGGAAAGATTGGCATGAGGTTCATGATTCGGGGGAGTATCGAATCTACGGGATGATTCCGTTCCAGGGTGCATTTTATACAGGTTCTGATGAACCCAGAGCCGAAATTTGGAAAAGCCAAGATGGAAACCATTGGGAAAAAAGTGCTGTTTTGCCAAAGGATCAAACAGGGATTATCAGCCTGGGCGTTTTTAAGGATCATCTTTTTGCAGGCACCAGTCATGGTAAATTATTCCGTTCTGTTGATGGTGAACAGTGGGAAGAAGCGGCTGTCTTCAAGCAATTGGATGGACCTCATTGGGTGCGTTTTATCATTGAGTTTAAAGGAATGCTTTATGCTGGAGCCGAGCATGGATATCTTTATCGCTCAGCGGATGGACTTCAATGGACAGAAATCGGCAAAGTGCTTCGAGGTGAAAGGGAGTTTTTTGGAATTAGAGCGGCCCAGGTTTTTAATGATGGTTTATATGTGGGGAGTATAACCCATGGTGAAATTTGGAAAACCCAAGATGGTGAAAATTGGACAGTTTCATTTGACGCCACACCGGGCAAAGATGGGGGATACGTTGGTTCAATGGTTATTTATAATGATAGCCTTTATGCGGGAATCAGAACCTATTCCGGATTTATTTTTGGAAGCTCAGATGGGGTCCATTGGGAAGAAGTTGGAAATATCAGCCCTCACACCATTGAAGCCATGACAGTTTATAAGGGTCACCTCTATGCAGGGACACTCATTCCTCCTAAAGCGATGATTTACCGTGGAACAGAAAAGACTTTATAAAATTTTTGGGCTCATCGTGGAAGTGAGTGGGTAAATTTCGTCATTACCCGTCTGTCCGGCGGGCACTTGCAGGCAGGGGAAAGCGGAAATCCAGGCCCTTCCCGTCATTCCCGCGAAGCCTGTCCTCGAATGACTTTATCGGGGAGCGGGAATCCAGAAGATATTGATTTTTTGAATCCTGGATTTCCGATAAAACCATTCGGGAATGACGAACTGGATTTTGCAGGAACCTCTAATACTTCAAAGGCTTCAACCACAGAATGACTTTGCCTTGACCCTTGCCCTGTATGGACCTTAAACACTTTTTAACAATTTTTACCCACTCGATTTCACGAAGACCCAAAAATATAAATTTTTTAGAGCTTTCTCAGGATTTGAGATGTCAGATTAATTTTGATGGGTATTTTGAAGGACTTACTCTGGATTGGGAAGGGACATTGGGTTATCCTATTGAGGAATTAAAGTCTAAACCGGTTATTGAGTTTTTGCACTTTGATGACCATTCCAACGTATTTCATCGTAAAAGCTTTGAGAGATCATACCGAAGAAGGAAAACCCTTTGATCCCGTAATCCGGTTTGTCCACAAAAAGGGTTCCTTGGTTTGGATGATTTGCCGGGGAGTTGCCTTAGAAGACAAAAATGTAAAATTTTCACGTATGGTTGGAAGCCATATTAATATCACACCTCTGAAAGAGGCGGAGAATAAATTTCGCGGATTATTGGAGGTGGCCCCAGACGCCTTTGTGATTGTCAATAACCAGGGAGAACCCAAGAACATATATGGACCCATCCCGTTTCGCAAGGATGTTTTTCAATTGAGGCAAACAAGGAACAGATTGCATACATATATCCGGCCTGTGAGTGGAAATCTGATTAGTTTCCTGGCCCCGATGGAATCCGCGCACTCTCTCCTCATCAGAGATTTGGCCTTTGTTGGCCGCTGTTCTTGTCAGGTTCTGAGAGTACCGGTCTGACCTGTCTT
>DASWJH010000092.1 GCA_036397255.1 Nitrospiria bacterium | reverse complement strand
TACAGGGGTTTGATCCTCAAAAAAATGACTCACTTGTTTTTCACATTTTCTCTCAATTAGAAAAAAAATGACATTTCGTTTACCTAAAAACCGGACATTTCTACTTTGGAAAGAATAGGACATTTCTATTTTGGTTTGACACTTTTCTTTATTTATGTTGACACTGAAGCATAAGGGGGGTTACCCTAACGCGTTTGTCAAAAGGTATCCCATCTTTGGGAATGCCCAAAGGAAAAGAAGGTGCCTTTCACCTTTATCCAATCGGGTTTTACTGATTACCACCATTTAACTACAAAAGGGGGAAAAATGAACAAATTTTTTATGATTGGCGCGGGGTTAGTATTTATGCTCGCCGCTTGTACACAGCAAGGTGAAGAAGTAAAAATGCTGGATAAAGCCAAGGGTGCGGCATCTGAGGCGGAAAAAATGGCCACAGAAGCTACTGATGAGGCAGGAAAGATGGACACAGGAGATGTTGGTGAGGCAGGAAAAATGGGTTCAGGAGCCGAAAAGTTGGCCACGGGAGCTGATGATGAGGCAGGAAAAATGGTGACAGGAACCAAGGATTCTTTAACAGGAACGGCCACTGATGCTGCCAAAAAAGCAGGGGAAATACCTTTGCCATTGAAGTAATCGAATAACCTGGGGGCAAGTCCAATTTGACCCCTTTAGTTTTAGAACTTTTTACCAACCGCCATGAGGTGAGCGCTGAGACCATATAAACTGGGTTCTGATTCCACGTACCATCTTTAAAAGACGATTTCGGCGCGCCTCGTCATTCCAGTGATCATGAAAATTGGGGATTAGCCAGCCCGGCCCCTCAATACCAAAACAGCCCAGGAGTTTAAACTTTCCCTCTCGTACTTCGGCTTTGAGTCCCTCGGCATTGTGGAAAAATGCATCCGTAAAATAGTCAGGATTGCCTGTTGGGTTCAAATGGTGCCCATCCTTCAAATCGCCATCGACAATCGGAATGGATTCCGGGTCATCCAAAAAACCCCGGAAAAGACCGTCTAATGCATAGACAAAGCGTGAGATGCCGATGGCCATTAAGATTCCACCCGGTTTGAGTACGCGATGAGCTTCCGAGACAGATTTCATGCAGTCTTTGTGTTCTGTTAAATGGTACAACGGACCGAAGAGCAGAACACCATCGACGCTTGCGTCAGGACAATTCAAAGAACGTGCATCTCCCACCGACGCGCTGGCAAGCGGGGTCTCGGGTTGAGCGGATGATGCCCTTTCAGCCTGCTCCACATGATCCGGCATAATATCAATCAAATGGACTTTATAGCCCCTGCCTGCAAGCCAGGAAGCGTGCACCCCGGCTCTCCTCCCACATCCAGACCAACAGCCGGCGGGGGTGGCAAGAAGCGCTGCATGAAATCCTGCAACCGTTTTTTCTCCAACTTTCCGGTTCTTGAGTCAAGACGAAGATGTTCGGGCGCAGCGGTATAGTGCGCGGCTACGTCTTCTGAGGTTGGTGAGGCCGATTTGATTTCTTGATTCATTATGGGAATCTCCGAAATAAAGGGTCAATTTTAAGGTTGAACTATTCTCTATTTTAAGACGTAAAATCCAGTTAAGGAGTCCAACGGGGTCAAAAGGTAAAGTAAAGGGGGCAAGTCCAACCTTACGCCTTTAGTAACGCCTCACCCCTCACTCGTTTTTTATTTTACTCACCGCCGGCTATTGAGTTTTGCCAGGAGGCGTAAAATCTCCAGGTACAACCAGATCAGGGTCACCATCAGGGCAAAAGCGGCAAACCACTCCATGAATTTCGGCGCTCCCGCTTCGGCACCATGCTCAATGAAATCAAAATCCAGGACCAGGTTGAGTGCGGCAATCACCACCACAAAAAGGCTGAATAGAATTCCAATGGTTCCCCCCTCATGGATAAAGGGGATGCCGGTACCGAAAAATCCCATGACCATCGAGACCAGATACACAACCATAATGGCCCCCGTTGCCGCGACCACTCCAAGCCGGAAATTCTGGGTCACTTGAATCATACCGGACCGGTAGGCAATCAATAGGCAAAAAAGGGTCCCAAAGGTAAGTGCAACCGCCTGGATCACAATTCCGGGAAATTTGGTTTCAAAATAGGCTGAAATGCCCCCTAAAAACAAACCTTCCAAACCCGCATAGATAGGAGCTGTGATGGGAGCCCAATCTTTCTTAAAAAAGGTTACCAGGCCCACAATAAAACCGCCAATCGCCCCACCCATCATTAATCCAATAGGGGCTTCTTGTCCCATGGTTTTACCCCATACCCATCCTGCGGCCAGGACCAGAATGAAAAGCATGATAAGGGTTTTGTTCACAGTGCCTTCAATGGTCATCCTTTCCCCAATTACGCCCACACCGGCAGACGTAAATGTTTCTCCATGAAGCATTGGGTTTCCTGTACGCATCATTTTTTTCTCCTCATTTATTTTATTTTTATAGATTAATTTTTATACATGCCTCTACTCTGGAAGATAGGGCATGAAAGTTCGTAACAAGAATACAATGAAAAGTGATAAAGCCAACCCGGCATAAGAGTTAAACCGATACTTCTCGTAATATCGGTCAACAACAAATACCCGAAGGTTCAACAAAACAAGGGAAGACAAAAGCGCAAAAGGTACCTCGATGATATGGCTTAGGCTTTGGGGGCCATAACCGGATGCTGTGATAAAAACCCACAGAACAACGACGAATATCGGGGACGCTATATCACTCCAAAAAAGCCTTTTCTTGCGGTTTGCATACATATACGCCACGGTTCCCAGCCCGCCATAAAGAAAAAAACAAATGGTTATAAATACGATCATTTATAAGTCCAAAAAATTAAATCTGAGGCCCCTAGTGGCGTATCCCCCAAAATATTTGAACAAATCAAGGCCGTCATTCTCGGGCACCCTCCTCTTGCATGTTGAAAACGGGGAGCTAGAATCCAAGAATAAACCTCAAAACTCCAACGTCTAATTTTTATCTCCCGTAACTCCCGGGCCTAGAGCAGTGTTTTTCTGATCAGATCAAAACATATTTTATAATTTTAAGTTTAATAACTTAACAGTATAATTTTATTTATTATTTTATCGATAAAAATATTTGTTTTTTATTTCTAATCCGGTCATTCCAGCACAAGCGGGAATCCAGTTGAAGACACCGGGAAATATAAAATGGTTCTTTTATTTAATTCTGGATCGGGAACTGGAGAAAATAACTCTTCTAAAAAGCCAAAAAGGTGAACTTCATCCTCTTCATAAATTTGACCCCTTTTCTTATTTTCAGATTAGAAAAGAAATTCCTTATACCTGGACTGTGACCACGATTTTGCCTTTTTGTTGGTTAGACTCCATATACCGGTGGGCATCGATAATGGCTTCCAGGGGGAAGGTGCGGTCGATGATGGGTTTCAAGCTGCCGGTTTTAAAACCATCGTAAATATACTGTTTGCCGCGGGCGAGCTTCTCGGGGTCCTGGACAATTTCGAACAGGAGATAGCCTCGCACCGTCAGACCTTTCCCAAGCACGGGAAAGAGGGGGAAGGCTGTGGGTTCCGGTGATAGCGCGCCGTATTCGAAGATGATTCCCCCTGGAGCGGCGGCTTCGGCGAGCTTCTCAAGGAAAGGCCCGGCAACGGGATCGAAAACGATTCGGGCGCCGGTGTTGGCGGTAACGGTCATGACCCGTTTTGCCAAGTCTTCTTCATCACTGACGATTACGTGGTCTGCCCCCGCGTTTAAGAGAAATTGTTTCTTGTCAGGACCTCGGGTCGTGGCGATGGCCAATGCCCCAGCGGCCTTGGTGATCTGAATCGCGGCCAGGCCGACGCTGCTGCTAGCCGCGGTGATCAATACCGGGTCGCCTTTTTTCAATTGACCGAATTCTATGAGCGCGCCGAAAGCGGTCAAGTACTGCATCCAGATCGACGTCCCCTCCACCGCCGTTAGATTGTCGGGGTAACGGGCCACAGCGTAGTCCGGGACGATAGCACTCTCGCCGTAGACGCCATACTTTCCAATCGAAAAGGAGGGTATGGTGCTGACGCGATCGCCAATGTTGACACCGCTGACTCCAGATCCCACGGCATCGATGGTCCCGGCCGCTTCATAGCCGAGCCTTGAAGGAAGTTCGGGGGTTTCCAGATACTGTCCCCGCCGGAACATGACCTCGGCACGGTTGAGGCCGATGGCCTCCACTTTCAGGCGGACCTCGCCCTCACCAGGTTCTGTAAGAGGTAAGTCCTCGACCTTGAGCACTTCCGGTCCTCCTGTTTTATGAAAGCGAACGATCTTTGGCATAACGGGCCTCCTTTAATGTTTCAATTTTCTGGGACAAGATCATGTTGCCTAATGGGCAGGTGATTTGTACGGTTATGTTTTCTTGTACAATTAGATTGCATAGGAAATCTTTTTAAAAATGCAACAAGCCGAACTGGCGAAATTAAAACCCATTATTTACTCTTTTTGTATCTATTTCAATCCCTTTACTTGGTCCGACTCCGGGCAAATGTTTCCCGGGCTTCCATTTTTCCCATCCCCTCCATTCCGATGACCTTCCAGCCTATGGTTTGAAACGGAAAGTGGAAATACAGGCGTTCCCCTTCGGTTAAGTGCTTTCCCTTTTTCCAGAGTTTATGAAAACAAGGAGGCCTAGAACCAACAGAAGGGTTGATGCCCCGGCTGAGACCATACAATAAGGGCAAATGGCCTGAAGGACAAAATACTGGAGATACACGAACCAAACCGATGCCGCAAACCCAAAAGGGGTCATTATGACCGCGGCCAACAGAAAAATATTATTCTTCGTATCAATAAACCCGATGACAAAAAGGAAGATCCCCAGGTAATAGGCTCCACCGTAAACACCTAAGGGAACCCCCAGAATCGTGGCATAGGGGCTGGAAGTTACATCCTCACAACCCGTAAACACCGAGCAGTTCAGAGGAGTTCCAAGATAATGTTTCGCGGCCAGATAGGTTGAATCTCCGAAACCCATAAAACTGATCAGAAGAAACAGACCTATGATCCATTTAGGGGGTGGGGCCAATTTCATTGAGAATGAGTGTCCTGAAGGCTCCATAGGATTGCGGGTTCTGAATTTTAATTTCATTCAGAAAAAAAGTGGGGGTCCCTTCAATAATGAGAAGTGCACCGCTTTGGACATTTTCGCGGATGGCTTGTTTAACCTGTTGTGAATGAAGATCCTTTTGAAATTTTTCCAGATCCAATGAGAGTTCCTCCGCGTATTTTAGAAATAAGTCCATTGGGTTTTCTTCCTTTGACCATTCCTCCTGATGATTGAACATCAGATCATGCATGTCCCAAAATTTCCCCTGGAGCCCCGCCGCTTCCGCTACCTGGGCGGCCATTTGGGCGTGTTGATGAATGTTGGACAAGGGAAAATGGCGATAGACAATGGCCAGTTGATCTCCAAGTTCGGTATGAAGTTGTTTTACCAATGGGGCATACGCACGGCAGGCTGGACATTGGAAATCACTGTATTCTACCAAAACCGTCCTTGCCTCTCTGCTCCCTTCGACCCAATCGCCGGGACCTATCCCAAGGGAAGGTTTGATGATCCCCGAAGGTTCCGTTTGAACGGGTTTCGGAGAGGGGGAAGAAGGAGGGGAAGCGGCAAACCACACAATAAAAAAAGTGGTTGCAATCAACCCAATGAGAACCACTGACCACAATGCCATCCGGGAAGAACCTTTTAATTTGGTGGGTGTTTTTTCCTGTTTCAAAAGAGAGAAGACTCCTTTTATATAAAAGAATTTGTAGATCTGGGTCGAACGCTCAAATACCTAATGACCATTATCAATTCTTTTTATCATAAGTTCAACCTCTTAACTCATACAGATCCATCTTCCTTTGGCATTGCGAAGGGAAGGAAAAAATCTTTGGTTTCCCCTTTTCCAACCATTTCCGTTTACTCCGAATCGTTCCAGCTTTGGTATAAAACATACGGGGACAGGTTCAGTGGGAATGATGGGGTTAGAAAAGAAAACTGGTTCAGGTCGGATCTGGAATTTCGGAAAATGTTTTTCGAATTCCCTCGGACCAAAGCCGCTTTATTTCGTTAAAATAGGGATCACATTCCTCAATACTCCGCCGTAAGGCTACGCGAAAACTGTCCCGCTCATAGCAGAGCAGATCTATGGGAGTGCCCCTCCCACCAGATGGGCCGCCTCAATGAAGTCACATTCTAAATGGTCTCGTGTTTATCTTCTGGGGTACCCTCCTCGTTCAGAATATTGGCACCCCCTGGGTGGCGGAGAGGTTCCCCGAAGCCAGCATGACCAATACACGGTCGCCCGGTTTTTCATACACGGTCATTTTCCGAACGGTTGCGCTCTGGTCCACTCCAGCGTTGGTCCGGGAATCAGGGGCGAAAACCAACCCGGAATCAAGAAGCATTCCCCCACAATAGGTCATTGAACCCCTTTCCAAGGCAAAATACAGAGCCGACTGAAAAGGGTCATGTTTTGCATTTCAGCATCACCGTCAATTCCACCTCCACCGTCTCCTCCCCTTCCCCGAACCAGATATGCCCATCCTGAATGGTGCAATTCAACTTGAGATCCCTCTGGGCCATGGCCGCTATGGCGCGGGTGGTCTCGTTTGAAAGATTGACGATCGTCAGATTATTCGCCTGTCCCAATACGCCACGGTTCTGTTCCCACCACCGGTCGGCTTTGTGGCCCCCATAGGCATAAACGACAACCTGTTGTGCGCGGTTGCAGGCCTTGCGAATGGCTCTTTCATCCGGAAGGCCCACCTCGATCCACAGCTCAACCTCCCCGGTCAGATTTTTTTTCCATAGATCGGGTTCTTCCCCGGCTTTTATTAAACCCGCTCCAATACGTCCATGGGCGAACGAAAGCCCCTCGCTTGCATGCAGGGCAAAGGCAAGAACCCGCACCATTAGTCGCTCGTCGGTTTCCGATGGATGCCGCGCGAGGGTCAGCGCCCGTTCTTGATAGTAGTTCCGATCCAAATTGGCGATCTGAAGTACGGCTTTATAGATGGTGGCGTTGAAGGCCATGGCGTTATCAAAAGAAAGTTAGCAATAGATTATGTTATTTTTTCCGTTATTTTCCATCCATTTTTTCAGGAATTTTTCATGTCTCACCAAAGTATATTGAAATCCCTGAATGATCTCAAGAAAATTGATTAGGAGGTTTCATTGAAAAACTGTTGGAGGATAAAGGTTGGAGGTTTGAGGAATCCCCTGAAAAACGTTATCAACCAGATAAACAAGATAAACCAAATAGGTGTTAGGGATGTTTTTTTGTATTCTGACTGGTGTAAAATAATTCAAATTGATCATCTATTATTGGGGAAAACGATGCTTAATCAATTGATTCAGTTTACTGTGGCAATTATTGTGGTTATGATGACCACTTTACCGCTGGGATGCGGACAGAATTCCGAAAACCAGGCCACAACGACCTTACCTCTTTCCTTATCATTACAAATTGTGGCCACCGGCCTTAATTTTCCTGTTTTCCTCACAACCGTTCCGGGAGACGATAGCCGCCTTTTTATCGTTGAAAAAGGAGGGCAAATCTGCGTCATCAAAAACGGAACCCTGTTGGGAACGCCTTTCCTGGATATCCGGCCTCTGGTCTCCAAGGGATTCGAACAAGGACTTTTGGGACTTGCTTTTGATCCAAATTATGCCAACAATGGCCGCTTCTACATTAATTACACCGACACTGCCGGGGATACCCAGATTGTCCGCTATCAAGTCTCTGCCAATCCCGATATTGCACAGGCAGTGCCGGATAGATTTCTTTTAAGCATTAATCAACCGTTCTCCAATCACAACGGCGGCAATATCATTTTTGGTCCGGACGGCTATCTTTATATCGGCATGGGGGACGGGGGCTCCGGGAATGATCCCCAGGGAAACGGCCAAGATTTAACAGATCTGCTGGGCTCTGTCTTGAGAATTGATGTTAGGCCTGATGGAGACTTTTCAATCCCCAATGACAATCCCTTCAGAAACCACCCTTCCGCTCGGGAAGAGCTATGGGATTTTGGGTTGCGGAATCCCTGGCGGTTTAGTTTTGACCGCCAGACGGGCGACCTTTACATAGGGGATGTGGGACAGAACGCTCGGGAAGAGATCAATGTTGCACCGGGAACATCCGGTGGAGGAAAAAGCTTTAATTATGGATGGAATATTATGGAAGGAACCATCTGCACACCGGGTGTAAATCCGAATTGCGTCATGACTGGTTTGAGACTGCCTGTTTTGGATTATGATCACGACGGCGGAAATTGTTCAGTCACCGGAGGCTATGTATACCGCGGTACGGCAATTCCAAATATTCAGGGAACCTATTTCTATGGGGATTATTGTGCCGGGTGGGTTAGAAGTTTTATATACAAGAATGGGCAGGCGACGGAGCAAACGGAATGGCCTTCCCTTAGTCCGGACGGTGAGATCACCTCATTTGGGGAGGACAACCGGGGAGAAATTTACATCCTCACCGCCCAAGGAGGCGTTTACCGCATCATATCCAATTGAGTCCCTACAGCCCGCCCCGACTTCCCCCGCCTGCTGGGGGTTCTTCAAATATGAGATGTCCCACAAAAATCCGATTCGTCATTCCCGAATGGTTTTATCGGGCCCGCCTGCCAGCAGGCAGGAATCCGATATGGCTCCTTAAAATCAACATCTTCTGGATTCCCGCTCCCCGATAGAGGCATTCGAGGACAGGTTTCGCGGGAATGACGGGAAGGGCCTGGATTTTCGCTTTCCCCTGCCTGCAAGTGCCCGCCGGACAGACGGGTAATGACAAAATTTACCCACTCACTTCCACGATGAGCCTTATTTTTAATGATTGAAACCCCCTTTTTATTGACCACAAAAAAAAGCTCATTTTTATTGTGTCCTTTTACTTTTTATACCTTAAACCGAAAATTCTCCTAAACTGCAATAATGCCCTTGAAAACCTTTTTAGTAAGAACCGGAATGTGTTTCAAAGTTTATGTTTAAAAAATGGGTAACCCTATTGACCTCCTTGTTATTAGTGAAAGGTTTTTGCTATGGCGTTGAAAACCAACCCCAAGACCCAACATCCTATTCATCCACCAGAGGGGGTGCTTATTCTTATCAAATCTCCGAGGAAACCGTTATTGGGTTTCCACAATCGTATTTAGTTAAAAACAATGAATCTCTTCATGAAATCGCCCGGTTCTTCGGATTGGGTTTTTCTGAACTGCTCAGTGTTAACCCTGAAATAGACCCTTGGTTACCTCCAAAGGGCACCCCGCTGATTATTCCCACCGTCTGGATCCTCCCAGATGCGGAGGATAAAGGGATTGTGATCAATATCGCCGAATTAAGGCTATATTATTTCTTTGAAGCCGCAGGATTGAAGATGGTGAAAACCTTTCCCATTGGAATCGGCCGAGAGGGGCTCTCCACCCCGGTAGGTGTCTTCCGGATTACCGATAAACTCAAAGATCCATCCTGGTTTCCTCCTGCATCGGCAAGACGTGAAGATCCTTCGTTACCACAAGTGATACCTCTAGGTCTGGAAAATCCCTTGGGGGGATATTGGCTTCAACTTTCAGTTCCCGGCTATGGAATCCATGGGACTAACCGGCCTTGGGGTGTAGGAAGAAAGATTAGCCGGGGCTGTATACGGCTCTACCCCGAAGATATGCCATGGCTTTTCGATCAAACTGCCAGAGGATTACGGGTTGAAATTGTCAACCAGCCCCTTAAAGTGGGATTTAAAAATGGCGGTCTCTATATCCAGGTCCATAAAAATAACTTGGAACCCCAAAAGCTCTACCATGCTGCTCTCTCGAAGATAAAAGAAATCAACCTGGGTTTCCAGTTGGACCCAAAGACCCTTCAGGAGGCCATCACCAAAAACAATGGCCTTCCTCATTTAATTTCCGGATAATTTTCATCCAAAGATAATAAAACTACTTTTTTTGTTGAAGCTCGAAAGATTTTACAGCTTTTTGGGCGGCTTGATTAGCCCTTTCCGCAGAGGATTCTGCCCGCATGGCCGCAGATTCCGCCCGGGTTGCGGCAGACTCCGCACGTTTTGCGGCTGATTCTGCCCGGTTGGCCGCGGTTTCGGCCCTGTTTGCATCGGACTCTACCTTTTTCGCAGCCGAATTGACTTGTCTGGATGAGGTAATTGCCTCCTGAAGGAGATCCCTGTCATCCTGCTGGAGGGCTCCAGGTCCGGCACATGCCGCGGCAAACATCAAAATACCCAAAACCATAACCATTTTTAACATAACTCCCGTTCGATGATTCATTTTTTTCCCCTTTCAAATGTCTGAAGAGCGTTTCACTGTACGTTCTTTGTTCACTGTTTCAATTCAAAAGCCCCCTTTAGGGGTTCCAGAACCCCTTGGCCATCTCTAGGTTTTACTTTCCGTTTTAACCTGAAAAGAGGTAATGAGTTGTTTCACTTTTTTGCTGTTGCAACCCGGGCATTGAACGACAATTTTATTTTTTTCGGAAAGAGACAAGGCCACAGTGAAAACCTTATCACATTCCTCGCACCGGTATTCATATATTGGCATTTACGCTCTCCATTTCCTGTTTCCCTCAAGCGAAAAAAAACGGTTCCCCTTTTTAACAAAAAAGACTCTTTCGTCTCCATGGAAACCGCCCTGCCTGAAGGGAAGAATGAATTTGACTACAACATATCCTCTTTTTAATAAACCCCCCGACCTTTAGGAACAACTAGCCGGAAAGTCAAAAAGAGGTTTCTTTTATCTGCTAACTTTCTATGGGGTGTTCTTATTCAATCTTAATTTTTGCTTCTTTGCGTTTCGCTTCTTCGGTTTTAGGCAATCTTAATTCTAAGACCCCCTCTTTAAAGGTCGCGCGGGCTTTGTCAATCTGAACCTCCCTGGGGATTTCGATGGTTCGTTCAAAGGACCCAAAGGAGCATTCGGAGTAGTAATAACCTTCTTTTTTTCTCTCCTCCTCCTTTTTCTTCTCCCCTTTTAGGGTGATAAAATTTTCGGTAATGTTAACATCAATGTCCTCTTTCTTCATTCCTGGAAGCTCCGCCTTTACGACCACATCTCCCTTTTCCTCAAAGATCTCCACAGCGGGACCTGTAAAACCGACCTCACTCCATGGGCCGCGCTTCCAAGGCCAGCTCAGACTAAAGGGGAACCTCCCAAAAGGTCTTTTCCAAAAATCCTCAAACAGTTCTTCCATTTCTCTTTCCCGAGAAGTCACTTCAGATAACGGCCGCCTCCACGGAGCAAGGGTCCTTCCTTTCTTCTCTTTTTTCTTGTTCATGGCTAAATCTCCTTTTCTACTGTTTTTTTTGTCTTTTTCCCTATAAATGGATCCCCGGAGTTATAAGCTTACAATTGGATTTTTCCCAATCTAAAATTCCTTACACTGTTGTTAACAATAAGTAAATACAAAAGGCGTGCCCTTTATTAAATCATTGATCAAAATGTTTTTTTAACACAATAAAACATATAGTTATAAAAGGGGACAAACCTTTTGGTAGATCGCGCATGTTTATTGGTGTGACATTTTGCGACTAAACAAACCTGGAGGTTGAGACAGGTGGCCCCACTGGAAAAAATTGAGTTTTTTCAAGGTAAGAAAGGTATAAAAACTTTGAAAATATTTGCTTTTAGAGGGGTTCCGTTAGCTTGGGGATTAACACACTCTGAGTCTTTACGTGAGATACACATGCGGTCGCTCTTGAAAGCCAATAAAATATTGGGGCTTCTAATCACAAAAATATTTTTAACAAAGCCCATCCCTTAAGTTTAAGTCCAATTATTTATAGGCAACTGCCGCACTGCAAGGCCCCGCCAGATGAATCAGCTCAAATCGGCGGAATCCAGCCTCCCGGCACCATGCGTTAAAATCCGCTCCGGTGAAATCGAAGGCATCTCCAAATTCGATCAACATATTCAGCGACATGAGCATCCCGAAGGCATTTTGGCGGCGAGCATCATCGATGATATTCTCCACGGCGATGAAAGGACCGTTGTCCGGAAGTGCCTCGTAAGCGGCACGGATGAGTTGTTTTTTCTTTTCCAGATTCCAGTCGTGCAGAATCATGCCCATCGTAATCACGTCCGCTTTCGGAAGTGGGTCCTTAAAGAAATCTCCAGAAACCGTCTTGACCCGTTGGGATACGCCGGCTTTTTCTATCGCTTTCTTCGCAATCCCTTCCACCGGCGGAAGATCGAAGGACAGACAGCGGATTTCAGAATGCCTTTGGGCCACGACGGTAGAGAGAAGACCGGTGGCACCGCCCACATCGCAGAGCGTCTTATATTTTGAAAAATCGAACTTTTCCGCAAGCGCCGTAAAGTTTCCCCGGGAGATGCCTTTCATGGCGCCCATGAACTGCTCCAGGCGCGGGAGATCGGCATACAATTCTTCAAACATGGCCTTTTGACTGTGTTTGATCTCGTTCTGGGGTTTCCCTGTTTTAAGCGCAGAACCCAGGTCGTTCCAAAACCGGAATAATCGGGCGTTGGCCATTTCCAGGAATCCTCCGATGTAAGCCGGACTGTTCTTGTTTAAAAAATTCCCCGTCGCTTCCGTGTTACGATAAAGACCCTTTTGCCCGTCCCCATCACGATCCAAGAATCCGAGGGCTACCAGCGTATCGAAAAAGTCCCAGATGCCCCGGGGATGAAGCCCCAGAGCCTTACCGAGTGCTTCCCCGGTCATGGCCTTTTCTCCAAGCACCGTGAACAGTTCCAGATTCTAAAATATGGAATGTTTTTTTTTGTGCATGTTTTCCTCCGGAGGCCCAATAGCCCAACCCTGTTAAAAAATGACTTAAAACAATCACCCATTATTCAATGATCCCAGGGGATTATAACGGATTGGCTTAGGGAATAAAGAGAGAAAAAACGTTGGGGTGAACGAAGAAAGACCGGTTTGACAAAAACCTGATTCAGATATATTCATTAAATGACTGGGGAAAAAGTCCCAAAATAGGATGTTAAATTTTTAAAACCGAGAGAGGTCCGATGCGAATCATTAATCTGTTTTTAACTGCGTTTTTCGTACTTTCACTCTCCGCCTGCCAGATCACCCAGGTCAAAGGGAAAATCGGAGGGGTTGGCGTGGAAGTTAAAGATGAGAATTCGGAAAAAAGCTCCGGTCATTTTTGCCCACCGGGTCAGGCCAAAAAGGGCAATTGTTAAAAATTTCCTGGAATTCCAGGTTGTACAGCGTCTCATCGCCTCCCAATAAACCAAGGGGGCAAAATGGGCCCGGATCATTTCTAAATGGCTTCCTTTAGTCAGGTCATAACGCTATCCATAAAAGAAATGGCCTTCCTTTTGAAGACCCCTGTCATTTTGAGTTTTTTAAAAAACCGACCTCACCCATCACATCACCCAACTCCCCCAAAAATCTTTTTTAACCTTTGGTTTGATTTAATCCAGCCCTTTAGAAACCTTTTTCGGAAGGTGATAATTACGGCAAATGGATAAGCCGGGGGATACCCCAGGCAGGAATCTATTGATTGGGGCTCAGCCTAAAAAAAAACAGCATTAGAGAATTTGGACTTTTAACAAGCAATGGGGCTATTTTAAGCAGCTTGTTGACTTTAACCTTAAAAGTGGTCATCATTTCTGACCGCCCCGATGGAAGTTCTGACGGACGGTATGATTCAAGTTTTCCTTCCGGCCATGCTTCCGGCACCGCTGCCCTGGCGGCACCGTTCATAAACGATACGGCTTGGGGTATGCCATTCCATTTCAATTGGCCGACTTTCTAACTGGCACCGGCCGAATTGTGGAAAACAAACACAGGCCCTATGAAGTGATGCAGGGTGGGAAATAGGGTATTTCTCAGGATACGCTTTAGCAGGAGCTTGGGAAAAATTTAAACTGAAAGGGATCCCTTTTTATGTTAAACCCTTGATAGGAACTGCCCCAGCAGACCCCAACGGTTTTATGCTCCATTTAAAATTTTGATATTTTTTTCCAAACCCCGACCTCCAGGAAAATGGGCTTAATTCAAAAGCTTCTTTAAGTTTTCTTTCATGATTAACAGGATTGACATTGGGAACGAGGAAAGTTAATCTTATGATCCCGTGGGGACCATCAAGTGAACCTTTGCGTTGCAGATATTTTCAATAAAATACAAGGTCCTCACACCTTCCTGGTTGGTTTTGTAAGGTAATAAGATGAATTTAAAATTATCGAAAAAGATGGCTGGAGTTCTTCTTGTATTGGTGCTAAGTGTGTCTATCGGAAACGCACAGTTCGGAGGTGTCAAAGGGGCACTTGAATGCGGAACCATAGGAAATATCGGTTTGGATCGATGTCAGGAGGAGGGCACCCCAACCCCCCCAATACAGTTGTGAAAGCGGTGGTTCAGTGAATGGATTGCAAGGCGTTGAGCAGGCCATCGCCGACGGTATGCGTGATGCAGGATTAAAACCCCGCCCCGATTCTATATATGTGTTTCGTAATAGCTCGGGGTTGGTCTGCTTTTACATACGCCTGAATGCCGATGGCGATACCCTTCCCTCAATGAGTTGCATTGTCGATCACATCTCCAACGGGAGTGTCAAAGAAGGAACGGTTATCGGGGCTAAAACGATGATCGTCGGCTGTATTCAGCAGGCGGGAAATCAAACCCGCACAGCCGCCCGCGAGGTCGATGTGGAAACCGGGGTGATCCAGGATACCGGCAAGGGCGATGCGGCGGGTACGGATGGCAAATCAATTCGTGAATCGGCGGGCTCGGCTTTTAAAGCCTTTAAAGGGAACATGTCATAATCGGGTCTTTTTAGATAGCAATCCTTTCAGAAATCCCTTTTTTCCTATCTACCTACTCCACTTGTATTATAGACATTCCAAATAAGAAGGACTTCCTGAAACGTTGATCTCTATTATTTCCCCTTACTTACCAACCCTTTAATTTTTCTTCAACTAGACGAATTTAAATTAATAATTATAATTAAATTAGATGGCAGAAGGAAAAAAAATGATCCGAAAATTCTTTAAGGACCTTTAAAAGAGGAGAAAATGGAAAACCTTCTAAACTGGGTATTACTTATAGTCCTTGCTCTTTTCCTTTATTCGGGAATTAAGATTACTCAGGAAAATGAACGGTTTGCGGTCATCGTCCTGGGGCGGTTCCAAAAGTTAATCGGTCCCGGGTTAGTTCTCAAATTGCCCGGTACGGGCCGAGAATGGAAAAGAATTGCCATTGGAGATGAAGGAGAATATATCGGGGATCGGATTGCAAAATTCGGTACTGTTTCGATTCCCATTGAGGGGTCAAGCATTACGGAGGGGCACAGGGTTCGAATATCCTCTTTTAGTAATAATAAAATTTGGGCGAATGATAACGGCCCAAGGAAGGAATTCACTGCCTGTCATAGATGCGGTTATAAAAACCCGGTGGAAAAAGAATGACAAAGAAGTTTACACTCCTAGGATTAATCACCTTTTCCTCTATGAAAAAAATAAAGTTTTACGATGAAGGAGTTGGTTTTCTCTTTTTGGTTTCTAAACCTGGGGTCAGGTCTTTTAATCATGCAATTTATCTTATTTAGATTTACTCCTCGATAGTTACCGACTTGATCTCATCGCCCTGCGCTATGGCATTGACCACGTCAAGATTTTGGGTGCGCCCAAAAACGGTGTGTACTCCATCCAGATGTGGCGTTGCGGTATGTGTAATAAAAAATTGACTTCCCCCGGTGTCTTTTCCTGCATGAGCCATGGACAGGGTTCCAGGAGTATGTTTCTGGGTGTTGATCTCACACTTTATGGTATAACCCGGGCCGCCTGTTCCCGTACCCTGAGGGCAACCCCCTTGGATCATAAAATTTTGAATCACGCGGTGAAACTTAAGTCCCTTATAAAAACCATCTTTAGATAGCTTGGAAAAATTCTTGACCGTATTGGGAGCATCCTGATCGAACAACTCCAAATGGATGGTTCCTTTGCTTGTTTCCATAATTGCTTTTGCCATTATGACCCCCTTTTTTTGATTTTTGAAAGATGACCGATTATTAAATCATGGAAATTGTTTGTTGGGCAATAGCCCCAAAACCTCAACAAAGCCCGTTCCTCTACCCAAAACTATGTGTAGTTTAACCCGGTGTGGTGGGCCTGTCCATCAAAAAATTTAGAATTTCCCTTCTGCAGTCCTCTGGGTTATACTTTTTTGCTCTCCAAAATCCTTAATTCCCAGGTTTTAATTTTTGAAGACTGGGAGATGGAATGTTAAGGGTATGAAGGACCGGTTGAACCTTTTCGTCTCATTAGATTAAAGTAATTCACAATGAGTGCATGATGGAACATACCAGCTACAATAACGTAAAAATTCCTTCCTTTATATATGGAACCGCCTGGAAGAAAGAAGCCACTGCTCAACTGGTCCAATTGGCAGTTTCTTCAGGCTTTACAGCCATAGACACTGCAAATCAGATCATCCATTACGATGAACCCCTGGTGGGTGAGGCTCTAATCGCACTCCATCAAAAAGGAATCAAGCGGGAGACCCTTTTTTTGCAAACCAAATTTACACCTGCCGAAGGCCAGGACCATAGAACACCCTATGATGCCTCTGCCGATATTACCACTCAGGTTGGCCAATCCTTTGATAGCTCCCTGAAACACCTTCATACCGATTACCTTGATTCCTATGTATTACACGGGACTTATTCGCAGGATGGACTGGGCGAAGAGGACTGGGAGGTTTGGGCTGCAATGGAAGAAATCTATAGATCAGGAAAAACCAAAATGATCGGCATCAGCAATGTCAATGCACGACAACTCACACAACTATGTGAAACAGCCACGATGAAACCCATGGTGGTTCAGAACAGGTGTTATGCCCTTCTAGGATGGGATAAAAAAATCAGGGAGATCTGCAAAGCCAATCAAATCATTTATCAAGGCTTTTCGCTTCTAACGGCAAACCGGAAAATAATGGGAAATCCTGAAATAGGGGTTATGGCCAAACGCTTAAGAACAGGTCCCGAGGAGATCATTTTTCGATTTGCTATGCAGATTGGGATACTCCCCTTGACGGGGACAAGCAGTGAGCGGCACATGAAAGAGGATTTACAAGTTGAACGTTTAGGACTCTCCCTAGACGAAACTCATTTTATTGAAACAATCGCTGTGTAAATTTATGAACCCAAAACCCTCACATGCTCTCTCCAAGAATCCTTGCCAGCACCCTCTTATTTTCAATAGGGAAATGAAAAAAAATTTTGCCCCTTCGTTTGTGAAGAGGTCATGAAAGGGTCAAAATGACTGATGCATTCACTTTAAAAAGGAGTAGAAGCTGGTTTGGGGGGGGGCGGGCTTACTGCTTATTTCCTCACGGACCAAAACGCCCCGAATGCGTCTGAGCTGGAGGGTACTTCGTCTTTCTTAAACTCTCATTCGGGGAATAAAAAAGGAAGGAAATTATATTTTTGGTTTCTATTCTCTTTACTTTTTTGGGGTTAATTGGTTCATGTCAATAAACGGTATCTCTCCACCGATTACTTGTGGAAACCTACCATCCCACTTTTCAATGGCCCGCAGTTGCAAAATATTTGCAGAGATTGTCTCTTTTTGCATGCGCTGTGATTCTGCCTCTGCAGTGGCCCGGGTGATCTTCTGCTCAGCCTCGATCTTGATCCGGTCCAGATCCCGCTTCGCTTGCAGGGCCCGCTGCTCTGCTGTCTGCTTCGCCTCGATTGCGGCATTGAATTCCCTCGAAAAAGAGAAATCAATGATGTTGAACCCATCCGTTATAATGTTAAATTCTAATAACCGCGTCTTCATGTTTTTTTCTATCCTTTTACTTACCTCGCTGCGTCGGGTAATGAGTTCCTCGGCAGTAAACTCAGCCGCTACGGCCTTAACGGATTCCTGAACAGCAGGGTCAATCAAACGATCTTTGAAAAAAACCCCAATATCTTGATAGACCGTATTCACCTGTGCTGGGTCAATGTGGTAATTTAAAGCGATGGTGGATGAGATGGTCTGGAGATCCTTTGATGCTGCGGTGGCATTGGTTTCGGACTTTTGTACCTTGACATCCACCTGGATGATATCCTCAATAAAAGGGATCTTAAAATGTAACCCCTCATTTAAAATCTTATCTTTGACCCCTCCAAACTTGCTAAAGACAACCCCTCTCTCCCCGGCACCGATAATTTCAAAGGAGGAGCTAATCAGGGCATAAATGACAATCAGCCCAACCATTCCGATAATAAGATTAGGACCTTTGTCGAAAAACGGATTTTTGCCTAAATCATCCTTCTCGCTCATTTAACCTCCATTGTCGAATTGTAGCATTAAATCCAAGGGATATACCCCTTGATGGGGGGAGGACATTAAACTCTTTTCATGATAAAAACTATGGAGATTTGATTTCTTAAAAAAGGGGAGACCCGAGTGGTTTCCAGAGAGGAACCCCCATTGAACTTAATAAATTGAATCTAGTATAGGTAAGTATTCAGAATTTTTTAGAAATTTCCTAGGCTCACTGGGTTAGCTCTTTATTAGGAAGTTTCCGCCCTTATTAAAACATCCTTACCTCAAACAGCGGCCCTCATTATAAAAACTCCATCACCCACTGTCAAATTTAAAACACCCGGCAAAGGCTTTTGGAAACCTTCTTGCCTTAATCGAAATGGGATCAAGCTGGAATTCCTCTTTCCCCTTTACCCGTGGAATAGTTTTTTTTCTTTTTTCTCAATTTTCACGGATTCATTCCAGGAGTTTTCAGTTTTTTTTCAAAATATATAGGAGGGAACTTTGAAAAACAAGGGAGGTAAAACGTTGGAGGTTAGAACCAACCCCTTAAAATCAAAATAACGTGATGGGTGGGCAGTAAGGGGAAATTCTGAAAAGCGCTGGGAGGCAAAGGTTTGGCGGTCGAGGCAAAGCCTCAATTAAAGCGTAAGCGGTGAAATGTTTGGGAATGAAGGGTAAAACTGATTTGCCCTAACTTGCTGAAAAAATTGGGGCGGGAAAGGAAATTTACCCCCCCTTTTTATCCCTGCCTTACCATTGAGGGAAGAATTACTTCAAAATTCCTGGTCAGGGTTAAAAACCCGCCCCTTGCCTTGGAAAACCGAAATAAGGGAACTATAACTTCCTATTTTTCAATCCGGTTTCCTGGCCACTCCGCCTAGGTAGCCTTGACCTTTGGCGGAACCACCGGGGCGTCCTTCAGGAGAGAGGTTTTCAGCCCTTGAATGGCCCTCTCCACATCTCCCTCCGTGGACCCGAACCGGTTTCCCATCACTTTAATGGCTTCATTGATGGCCTTTGTCATTCTCGCAATTTGCTCTTCGGAGGTCATTTAGATTTCCCTTTGTTAAGTTTTGATTTTTTAGGCTTCTTTTTCTCTTTCCGGATCGTTTTCTCTCCCAACGTTATCACCCCCTTTTGTGTTTAGAAACAATTGCAAGTCAAACATTCTAACACTAAATCCGCTGATAATTCAACCGAACTGGCTGTGGGTCAAAGCTGGCACCTCGCGCACTATCCCTTTTTTTTGGGTTCCTCTGGACCTAGACCTCTGTCCTTGTCCCGGAATGCCCGGAAAGATTGACTTATTTATTTAGGTTTCATATTTTAAAGTGTATTGAAGGGCTTATATCCTCAGTTTAGAAATATCTGGAATAAAAAATCAGATATTCTGAAAATTTTAGTTGTTTCTTGTGTTCCTATCTTATAAGATCTCTGTGTTTTTTAAACCATATGAAAAATTTTAACAGGTTAATAAGGGGTGTAAAATGGCTGAAGAAAAAGGATTGAAAAAAGCAGTGAAATTGAAAAAAGATTTGGCGGAATTTTTGGGGACCAGTGAGCTTCCCAGAACAGAAATTACTAAAAAACTGTGGGATTACATAAAGGAAAATAAACTTCAAACAAAGACTGAAAATGGAAAGCCAGAAAACAGTGGAAAATTTATTGTGGCTGATCCAAAATTACTCACAATATTTAGGAATACGAAATCTACCAGCAAGTCAGGAAAACTGACCGATTTAACCAATCTAAAAGAAGGCCAAACCATTGATATGATGCAAATGGCCGCTGTGGTTGGAGCCAATATATATTAAGTGTGAGTCAGAGGAGTGCAAAAGGCCTCAAAAATTTTAAGGCTATTAAAATCTTGCACTCCGATTTGGTATTTTCGGCGGAATCACAAAAGGAACGGCTACAGTGTTTTCAATATCCAGAAGTCTTCCTTTCTAACCTAAATCAACGGGTCTTCGGATCAGAGTTTTTGTTGGGTTGTAGATTTAAACCAATCCTCGAAAATCAAAAGAACCAGTTTCACTTAGGCCTTATTTTGTTTTTTCCGGGTATTTCTGCTTCATTTTTTCCGACCTCTCCCTAAAACCCTGAAAAGGCCCGTTAAAGGTCTTTCGTTGGAAAAATTCACCCCAATCTATTTATAAAAAAACGGTTAAACCATTCGAAGAATGGCCCTTCTCCGGAAAATTTCTTATGATGAAACCTGGAATGCATTGCTAATAACAATGGAAGGGGTGGAAAGATTTTTGGTGAAGGGTCTCCGGCCGATCCTTGAATCAAATACCGTTGGTGTTCCATTTCCAACCCGGGGAGACCCAGAATGAATTAAAACGAAATTTGATTTCTTTTCCTATCCTAATCCCTATAGACACAAGGATTGCTCTGTCTTGCATCGACCTCTTTAAAAACGTATGATCTATTCTAAACGAACGGGATTTTAATATTTGCTGGGAGGAGAAAAATGAAACGTTTGAAATGCTTGTTCAGTCTTATGTTATTTGGAATCCTGTTTGGCTGTTCAACGATAGAAATTTATTCAGACTACGATCCTTGGGCAAACTTTTCGGGTTTGAAAACTTTTTCTTGGATCCCAGGTCCACAAAAGGAAACCGGAGACCCTCGAATCGATAACCCTTTGCTGGATGCTCATATCAGGAATGCGGTTGAGGACCAACTGGCTTTGAATGGGTTTGAAAAAAAAGGCACCGAAAAACCTGATTTCTGGATTGGCTATCATGCGGCAATCGATAGAAAACTTGGGGCCCAGACCATAAACCATTTCTATGCCTATCCCCCGGGTTGGGCATGGGAACATTATAGAACCCCATATGTTCCTCCTGGAATGGCAATCACTGAAACCGAGATATTTTATTACGATGAAGGGACCCTGATCTTGGACGTGGTTGATCCAGAAACCCGGAAGCTAATCTGGCGTGGATCTGCCCAAGCCGAAGTTAAATATGCTACCAACCCAGAAAAAAGAAATGAGAGGATAAAGGAAGCCGTCCGTCGAATTCTGGAAAGATTTCCACCAAAGAAACCGTAAAATTTTTAGATGCCTCCTAATAAAAACGGGTAGCGGTTTCATGATGTCAAACAAATTCTACTCCCCCAATTTGATGAAGACAATGAGATTTTTATCTGATTAGGGAATCCTTTAAATTTACAATAGTACGGGAGATTTATTTATGTTGAAAGAGTTTATGAATCCGGTCCTTTCCGGGCTAATGATTTCATTTTTGGCTATTGTTTTTGGAACCGGTTTGGGGATGATTTTTGGAGTGAATGAAGATAATATCAAGGCCTATTTTCTTTCCGAGGTAAAAGCCCATCCCGATATCCACGAACAAACCCCAGCCAACATCCTAAAACAGGTCACAAACAGTTGGCGCCCAAAGAGCCCATTTCCACGCACAAGGGCTTGGGGCTCTTGGCCTTGGCATTATTCTGGTGCTGGCATTTAGTTGGGTAAACCCTTCTGTTAAAAAATGGACTAGTTTAGCAGTAGGAATTGGGGCATTTCTTTATCCATTCTGTTGGCTTATTGCAGGTCTTGGGATTTCTTCTATGGGAGAACATGCCGCCAAGGCCTCTGTAGACTGGCTGGCTTATATTAGCATTCCTCTTTTCTTTGGTGGGATGATGTTGACCTTGTTGATCCTCTTCCTTGGATGGGCCTTTCCAAAAGAGCAACCAGGATTTCTTAAAAACTTTCAGCCTAAATAAGGGTCTAGCAGTTCAGTCAGTTTTGAAGGAAACCCATGCTCCATAGAAATTTTAAAACCAATTTCCCTTTAACCCTTATGGGTGTTCAAACCAGGGTTTGCGGATATTGATGCGCCAGATGATAATATCAACACCGTGGAAGACGACCGTTGGCGTTTGATTTCTTTCTCACCACCCCGGTCACTGAAGGGGGTTTGAAACTTTAAAACGAATTCCCCACGAATTAAACCGGTAATACACCCATCCACCCTGTTCCAAAGGGTTGTCTATTTTTCCAGCAAACAAAAAGTAAAGCTGAGGGTCAAGAGAGTGAATTTTCACTTGGCCTAAACCCGAACCGATCCTGTCTGAGGACTAACAGGACCTTCTAGGCCCGCATGGAAGAGGCAAAAACCTCAGTTTCATCCTTAAATAATTTAAGCACTCTTTGCCTTATTAAATAGATATCAGAGCTGAGACAAGGTTTTATAACACGGTTTTTTTTTGAACATCATATTGGCACCTCTTTTGCTCTTTTACTTTTTTAAAAAAAAGAAATGCATTTTCCTAGCTGTAAGGGGGGGAGAAATCCCCCATTTAAAAAAATTGAGAGGAGTGTGCACAGAGACTGGTAATCTCAAGTTTTTTCCTGCACCTCACGCAAGTAGAAAAGGAGGAGACCATGCTGCAACGAATATTTTTAATGTCTGTCTTAGTGAGTGGTTTGGTGCTATCCGCTGGGTTAGGGATAGCCGAGGAACAACAGGGAACAGAGAAACAAACCCAGAACCAGGAACAGGAGCAAATTTTCGGGAGTGAGTTGATGACCCCGAAAGAACGGGAAGAATACCGCGGAAAAATCCATGCAGCGAAAACTGCTGAGAAACGGGAGGAAATCCGACAAGAGCATCACATCCATATGAAGGAACGTGCAAAAGAACGTGGCTTAACCCTGCCCGATATGCCACCTGAAAACGGAATGGGCCACATGAAACCAGGCGTGGGAATGGGCCCAGGAGGTGGTAAAGGGCCTGGTGAAGGGCCTAAACGTTGATTTTAATTTAAGTCTAATTAAACCTTAGGGGGGGACCTCACTTTAACGGGGTCCCTCTATTGAATTTTTATCTTTTTAAAAAAGACCTCCATCCTATATTTTGGCCCAGCCTGGGTTATCATTGACGTTTCTTAGATCCACCTCCTAACCCTGGTTTTATATTGTAAATACCCCTGTCCAAACTTCCTCTCAAGATATTTTTCTTCACGAGCAATCACACCGAAGTGCATGATGATTAAAGCGACTGGAAGAACAAGAGCAGCCCACACAAGATTAAGAAGGATTGCAATCCCCATGTACAGCAAGGTAAGAGACAAATAAAGCGGATTCCGGGTAAACCGATAAGGTCCATCCACCACCAGCACCGTCGTTGGTTTATAGGGATCCACATGGGTCCCCCCACGCTTAATTGCCCAAATCCCAAGAAAGACCAAAAGGCCCGAAAAAATAACCAATGACCACCCGATCAGGGAGCTCAACGGACCGGGAGAAAACCGGATGGGGTAAACCCAGTGAAAAAGGTATCCAAAAAGAAATGTTCCACCGTAAATCAATGGCGGAGGCGGGATGGTCCCGGGTGTATCCTTTGATTTACCCAACATTTTTCAATTTCTCTTTTAATATGGGAAGGAGTATAGAAAAAAGTTTATTAGTTCACAAGAAAAATGTTTAAGGGAAGAAAGAAAAGAGGCCAAAGGTTGGGGGGCTAACCTTAAAATCAAATTAACGTGGGGGTTAGGAATGAGGGAGGATTCTGAGAAATGTTGGAGGGGGAAGGTTTAAAGTGGTTTGTCGGTTTTAAACGAATTTGTCGTTAACATTACAAACTTGTTTTTTTGTAAATAAAAATTTGGCCTTTACTAAAAACAAAAAAAAAGAAAAATTCAAAAATTTATAACAAGTTACGTTTGCCTGTGGATTTACATCTTCTAAATGGCACACTTGTTGCTCTTTTAATATAACTAAAAAAAGACGCTTTCGAGTTTTTTAAGAACACAAATAAAAAAGGAGGAAAAAATGAGCAAACCATTGGAAATTTTTTTCGGAGGAAAATAAGTTCACTATGTCCTTAAGGATTCCGCCCGAAATCTTACAGGAAAGGACCTCCTAAGAATTATCGAAATCGCTGAAGAAGCAAACGCAAAGGCTCATATCAGTCATGGAACCCACTAGATTTTTATTGGCGTTCCCCAAATCTATCAAACCAATGTGGCCAGTGTCATGGAAAACCTTGGTTTTCGAAATTCCAAAAAATCCTATCATTTATTTAAAAAAACCTCTTTTCTCTTAGAAAGAGCGGCTAAAGCAATCGCATAATTTTACCGCAAAGGATTTTTGATGGCCCACTACTTACCCTAAACCAAAGTCCCCTCAGCTCTCCGGATTTAAAGTTTAAAGATCTTGAACCCTTTTTCAATTAGAAAGAGATAAAATCAAATTATAAAAAAAACAATTAAACAGTTCCTTCACATTCCATTCTACACTTTGGCACTTCTTTGGGGTGTTTTTCTCCTACTGGTCTTTCCGTTGGATAAGGCACATGCGGATATTCTTTTGGATGCCCTCGCGGGGGGGAAAGTCTCTGCGGACATTCGCTACCGGTATGAATGGGTGGACCAGGCCAACCTTTCAAAAAAGGCAAATGGCTCTACCATTCGAACCCGGTTGGGATATGAAACAGGGTCCTTTCAGGGTTTTCTTGCCTATTTGGAGTTCGAGGATATCACGGTGGTCGGCGATGAACGATACAACAACACCCACAACGGTAAAACCCAATTTCCCGTGGTGGCGGATCCGAAAGATACCGAGGTAAACCAAGCCTTTTTGAAATACAGCGGACTTCAGGAAACCATCTTTCACCTTGGACGGCGCCGGCTTATTTTGGACAACGCCCGGTTTGTGGGAAATGTCGGGTGGAGGCAGAATGAGCAGACTTTCGATTTGCTTTCTTTGGAAAACACCACCCTTCCAAATATTTCCGCCATTTATGCCTATATTTTTAATGTTAACAGAATTTTCGGGGATCATCATCCGACCAGTGCGGACATATCCATGGACACACACCTCATCAATATCTCCTTCAGCCAATTCAAACCGGTGACCTTGACCGCATATGGTTATCTTTTGGATTTAAACGATACTTCCGCAGCTTCCACTAAAACCTTCGGTTTGCGTTTAAATGGGAGTACTCCCATTTCGGAAGAAACAAAGATTTTATATGCCGGGGAGTTTGCAGATCAAAGCGACTTTGCCAACGGAGCAAGCACCAATGATGCAACCTATTGGATGGCGGAATTGGGGGGAACGTTCAGGATTTTGACGGTAAAGATCAGCTATGAAGAATTGGGAGGAGATGGCGTTTATGGTTTCTCAACACCCTTGGCGACACTGCACGCTTTTCAAGGGTGGACAGACAAATTCCTTGCAACGCCCGCCAACGGTATCAGAGACCTTTTCTTTACGGTAAGCACCCACCTGATGGGTGTAAAACTGGCAGCCGTCTACCATGATTTTTCGTCGGATAAAGGCAGTTTTGATTATGGGACAGAGCTTGGCTTTTTGGCCACCAAAACCTTCAACAACCGCTATACCTTATTGGCCAAATATGCCCTGTATGATGCCGATGGCAACTCCCAAAATACCGGAGGAACGGCAATCAATACGGACAAGCTCTGGTTGGCTGCCCAGGTTAAATTTTAAGAGAAAAGGAGAGAGTTTAAATGATATTCCCAATTAATCACTTTTTCGAGACAGGTTTGTTTTAATTAACCCAAAAACAAAAAATCATACATTTATCTTTTCCTTCCTCTTATTTTGAAATGGTCTTAAAAAATCCTAAACTCTTAACTTTGATTTTTTTATATAAACCTAACAACCACGCCAGACCCCGTTTTTAACCTTTGTTAACAGAGAGTTTCATTTTTAATCTCTAAAAATCGCCCGGGATCTTTTAATTCTGAAAATCCGAATTTTTTATAAAACCCGTGGGCATCCACCGTACCCAACAACCAAAGTTTTACCTGCAATTCCGGATGTTCAACGATCTGCTTCAATAGCATTTTTCCAAGCCCTTTTCCCCGATGCCCTTCCAAGATAAAGAAATCCATTAAGTACGCAAACGCGACCTGGTCTGTGACAACCCGGGCAAAACCAAGTATTTTCTCACTACGGTCATAAATTCCAAAACACATGGAGTTTTCGATGCTTTCCTTTACGTTCTCCAAGCTTCGCCCTTTTGCCCAATAGGACCGGTTACAAAGAAAGTCATGAATTTTATCAATGTCGAGTTTCGATTTTTCTGGTGAAATGGAATATTTCATACACCTTTCCTGATTCAAAACTTTTTTAAAAAGAATTCAAATACTCAAAATAAAAATAAAGGGATGGGATTGGACTGGACTGATTGGCTTTATCCTTACCCCCCCGCTATGGCACCTACAATCAGAAAAGGTTCAATCCCCTTCATGACAGCCTCGGGCAGCGGGGTATCCGGCGGTTCGTGGGTTAGATCCTGTCCACAGGCAAAGAACCTCAAAAAGGGTCGGTGCCTTTGGGTCACGTGATCACGGATAGTCCCCCGAAGCATCGGATAACGGGTCTCAAGGGCGTCGAGCACAGAACTCTGGGTGACCGGACCCTCGACCTCCAGAGTCACTTCGCCATCGATGCCTGCCAGATTTCGCAGATGATGGGGAAGCATAACCCTAATCATGCCAAGGTCTGGACTTCAACGGAAACCACTGCTGGAAGGTCCCGTACAATGGGCATCCAACTGTCCCCCGCATCCGACGATACGTACACCTGTCCACCGGTGGTACCGAAGTACACGCCGCAGGGATCATGTCTGTCAACGGCCATCGCATCACGCAATACGTTCACATAACAATCCTTTTGCGGTAAACCCTTCGTGAGCGGTTCCCAATCGTTTCCCCCCGTACGGCTTCGGTAAACACGTAGTTTTCCATCGGGAGGATAATGCTCCGAGTCGCTTTTAATCGGCACAACGTAAATAGTATCCGGATCATGTGCGTGAACGTCAATCACAAATCCAAAATCGCTAGGAAGGTTTCCACTGATTTCCCGCCAGGACTCACCGGCATCATCACTTCGCATCACGTCCCAGTGCTTCTGCATGAACAGCACTTCCGGACGTGAAGGGTGCATCGCAATCCGGTGAACGCAGTGGCCTACTTCGGCGGTGGGATCGGGAATATAGAGCGAATGCAGGCCGCGATTGATCGGTCTCCACGTCTTGCCCCCATCATCCGTCCGAAACGCCCCCGCAGCCGAAATGGCGACGGCAATACGATTCGGGTTGCCTGGATCTAAAAGAATCGAATGGAGACACATCCCTCCGGCGCCGGGCTGCCAGGAAGATCCTGTACCGTGTCCGCGAAGGCCGGAAATTTCTTTCCAGTTTTTACCGCCATCGTCCGAGCGGAAAAGGGCCGCATCTTCCACCCCGGCGTAAATCGTGTCCGGATCGGTAAGGGATGGCTCTAGGTGCCAAACCCGCTTAAACTCCCACGGGTGCGGGTTACCGTCATACCACTGGTGTGTTGTAAGTGGTTTCCCCGTTTCGGGAGACGTGTCGTAAACGAACTTATTACTCTCTCCCATGGGCATACCGTCCGGGGTGGTCGTCGGTTCGCCCGGAGGTGTTCCGGGTTGATGCCAGGTTTTTCCCCCATCATCGGACCGCTGAATGATTTGGCCGAACCAACTGCTGGTCTGGGACGCATACACCCGGTTCGGATCAACGGGAGACCCTTTGAGATGGTAGATCTCCCACCCTCCAAAAAAAGGCCCGTTCACATCCCACTTTTTTCGCTTTCCATCTGACTTTAGGATAAAAGCCCCTTTACGTGTTCCAACCAGTACCCTCACCGCGCTCATGACAACCTCCTCAAAAAAAAAACTGACAATGACCTTCTCTCCTTTTTTATCATTTTCTGGAAATCTATGGAACAGGACTGTATTGTTCCTGACGGTCCTGATAGGCCTTCCACCCGCCCCATGGTTGACCAATGAGGTAACCTGTGCTTACCGCAGTAAAATACGCCGTGGCGTTTCGGGCACATATGGCTTTTTCCGAAAGCCAATCGATTCTCCAGGCTGGGCACAAAACCGCGTTCACTCCGGTATGAGGGCAGGTGGCATCCGGGGGATAAGCCCTGCGGCAGAGTGCCAAATGATCCTTATACTGATTGAGGTTACATTCGCGCCATGCGTCTACCCGATTAGCCTCCGGAACATGGGTTTGATAACACCCGTCATGTATATTGCAACCTAGGGCCCGTGAGGATTGGAGACCAAAGACGAAAAACTCACTGGGGGGCGCCGTACCGGAACCGAATTCGATGGGAACCGCGTTTTGATTGGCCAGTGGCATCGGATTGTTAGCTAAAAATTTTAGGCCGGCAATATCATCGCTGAAGGGCATTGAACAACCGTCGATCTCAATACACCGGTTGCTCTGATTGTTGTCCCGTACCGCCGGAACCCTGGGTTCTCTTGGATCGATCCCATAATTGGGGTTATTTTCATCGTGAACGGCTTTCCGGCAATAATCCACGGTTCCATCCACTTTGACGGTGGTTTTTCTTCTCTGGACATCGGTGCCAACGGCAGTGATGGTGCGTGCTCCCTTTTCAAGCGCGATTGGTGCTGTGAAGTTGAAGCACTTAAAAGGGGGAAAATTTATTAAACCACAATCACTGTTAAAAACCTTGGGCAATACTGCGGCTGCAACCCCGTTTACAGTCACAGTAGGGGTATTTGCAAATAGCACCGACGTATTCACTTTAATCACGCCCCCAACGAGGACCTGGGCGGAAGGGTACGCCTCCCCTATCTCAAACTCCTCCCCCACTAGAAAACCAGCCTTATGGGATGTAATACTAACCGCCGGGTTATTGGTCGTATTCAGGATCACCTCTACACTGACACTGTTTTCCCCCGTTCCGTTTTGGCCTACCACTGTAATGATATTGCTCCCTTCCTGCAGTAGGACGGAGGTGGAATAACTGCCTTTGTGGTTGAGGACACCGGTCCCGTTCACCATAACAGTGGCGGCAAGATCATCAACCGTTCCCTCCACGGTAACAGGACTATTCGCCACTACCATAAGATTCTCCGGTTTGTTGATAGTGATAACGGGTGGAGGAACACGAACGGTGACGGATACCTCATCAACAGCACTATCGACGGTTCCATCATTGACCGTCAACTGGGCAATATAATCACCTGGCTGATCCGCAACGAAATTGGGATCAGAAAGGGTAGGATCAGAAAGGGTAGCCGTGCTCCCGGAAGGTAAAGCCATCAGCACCCAGGAATAAATCAGAGAGTCACCATCTGCATCCCCGGAATGGCTTCCATCCAGGACCACCACATCTCCAACGAGGACTGTCTTTGTTTGATCGGGCCCTGCATCCGCCACCGGAGCGTTGTTTACCGTGGGTCCTCCTCCCCCACCAAGATTTTCATCCCCACCCTCCCCTTTTCCGCATGCGTTGATAAAGAATACTAATAAAAAACTAAAAAGTAAGATTTGAAACGTTTTCAATTTGGCTTTCATTGGTTTTTCTTTTTTTTTCCCCCCTAGAGGGAGAAGGGGCAACGCTCTTTTTAGCGGTCTTAAAACTCAGGAAAATCTCCTTTATAGGGAAATCCTACTCTTCCTTTATTTTGTAAAGCAATCAAAATTTAATGTAAGGAATTGAATACTATTGTGGCCTAAACGAGACGAGGTTGGTTTTACGTACAAATCAAAAACCTTGGGTGGGAGATCTCCAATTTACAGTAATTTGAATTTTTATTCGTTTTTTTATAAAAATTAAAATTTTGATATGGCGGTAGGAAAAGCGATTGAAGAAGTGGAAAGGATTATGGCAAATATTGGTTGGACATGGACAAAAAACCTGCTGGGGGATTTTTTAAAGATCAATATTGCACACCCTATCCCCCTTTTTCATTTTATCATTGTCCTATGTCCTCTTCTCTTCTATGTCTCGATAAGCGTTAATGGAGGAGAGGTATACACGATTATTAATGGCCTTTTCCTCAATGAGGTACGGTCGTTGCATATCTGTCTCTTCTAAGGATTTGTCTTCCTCTGAACGAAAAACATCAACATAAACCCCTACCGTTAAACTAGTTAGCCTGCCGGACACAAGCTCCTTGCAGAACTTTTTATGTGAAGAAACAGGAACGAATAATTCCAAGACCAAATAAGGGTCCATTCTTTTTTCCCATTTGGCATCACCGTAGAAGAGCCTCCCAGAGGTTTTTTCTTTTTCTGTAACTGAAAATTTGGGTGGAAGGGGAATAAGAATGACATCTAAATAATTAAAAAAATCACCGGATTTAGAAAAGGTCCCATCCTCCTTGATCAAACCTATCCCATTATCTATTTTTCCGATCGCGGTTATTCTCCAACTAAAATCTTCTGAGAACTCTTCTTTTGATTTTTCATTAACGATAGGATTTGCTTCTTTTGCTCCCGGATTCTCTTTTGTTAGGCCTTTCCTTAAGCCTAAATGGGAGGTTTCCGGGTGTTCAATGGATAAATCAAGATTTACCCGAACCTTATTTAAAATAATAAAAAAGAATTCAAGCTCTTTTTCCCACTTAATTTTTTTTCCATCTTTAATGGGCTCGTGGTAAAGACGGTTGTTAACTTTCTCAAGTTTGGAATCGGACATAATTAAATTTTTTAGGCCTAATTAACCAATTGGGGTAACAAAGATGTTTAGAATTTCTCTTTTACTTTTACCATTTTTTATATAAATACCGCAACCATTGATATTTTTACCAAACCCAATCCTCTAAGGGATTAATCACTTTCGAAAGAAAGGGAGGAAAAAATGGAAGAGGGAAAAATATTTTATTGCAAAACCTGAGCCTATTTTTTTCTTTTCCAACCATTAAAAAGCGGCTTAAAATCTGGTAGGAGGTAGCCCTCTGGGCCACCCCCTCCCAACAGAACGGCTCGTACCGGCCAGGTAAGCCGCTCTTCGATTAGCGAGTAACGTTGAAACCCAGTTCAAGATTCTGTTGAGTGAAGTCATCCAGAAAGAAAAGCCCTAACCGTCTAAACCACGTCAGATTGAGAACGAAACGGGCCTCCCGCCTTCGGACCGATTGCCATTTCGTCATCCTGATCCATGTTCGTCGGGCTTGCTCGGACGTAAATCCTGCCCAAATCATCCGCCTCTGAAACTTCCGGGGCTTCTTCCACTTCTTCAATTGCATGGCTCGAAGCCGGCTCCGGATAAATCCATCCAGCTCCCGAAATACCCTCTGGAACTCCTGAATGCGATAGTACCCAATCCATCCTCTGAGATACGCATTGAGTTCTCGGATGATCTGGCCCACCGACAACGGATTGTTCCGTCGGGTCATCTCTCTCACCTTGCTCTTGAATCGGGTCCGGGCTTCCTGACTCACCCGGATCTTGCCCAGGAAAATCTGAAACCCCAGAAACTCCACGCTGCGAACAGGGGCCACCCAGCTTTTCTCTCGGTTCACCGGTAGTCCAAGCCCCTCTTCGAGGTAGCCGCTGATGGATTCCATCACCCGCTTTGCCGCCCTCTCCGATTTAAGGAGAATGAGGAAGTCATCCGCCCATCGACTGTACCGATGCCCCCGGCTCTCTAACTCGCGGTCCAGCTCATGGAGCACGATGTTGGAGAGCATGGGGGACAGGGGCGATCCCTGCGGACACCCTCTGCCGATCTTCGTGAACACCCCGTCGATGATCACTCCAGCGTTTAACGCTCTTGCAATCAGCGTCAAAAGTCGCTCATCCGAGATTCTCCTTCCAATCAGCTTGAGGATCAGTCCATGCGGTATCTCATCAAAGAACTGTTGCAAGTCGATCGCGGCGCACCACCCATAACCTTCCACGACCGCTTGGCGCACATGCCCAATCGCCTGGTGTGGACTCCTTCCTCGGCGAAAGCCAAAGTTCGATGAGGTGAATTCCCCGTCGAAGATCTCCTCGAAAACCTGGTGGATGCCCTGGCTGACGATTCGATCCATCACCACGGGTATCCCCAGTTTCCTCTTCTTCGTGGACCCCGGTTTCGGGATCAGCACTCTCCTTGCTGGTTTGAAGCGGTAAGTTCCAGCTTTGAGCTTCTCGTGGATCAGGCTCAAAAGCTCTTGCTCCCTCTCTGCGAAGCTCTCCACCGTCATCGCGTCTATCCCGGCTGCACCGGCATTCCTTCTCACCTTCTGCCACGCCCATTGCAAACGTCGCCGGTCATAGACCCGTTCCAAGACCTTCTCTTGCTTCACTCTCCGTTCTCCGGGACACTCCCTCCCATCAAGGATTGCCGGACCCTGGGCGGCCCTTTGGCCGGAACCGGATGGCTTCTGACCTTCTGGGGTTCTCCCAGTCGGTATCCCTTCCGGGATTCGTCCATCCCCCTTCGGTTTTCGGGTTCCTTCTTCGTTGCCCATTGCTCTATGTCGACTCCCGGATGTTGTCCCCTTGCCTCTCGTCCACGGCTTCCCATGACCCAAGGACGTCTCATCGGATCATCCGGGGTCTCTCCCCGGTCGTCGGGGTTTTCTCCTCCACGCGTTTACCCGCCCTTCCTCGGCCCCGAGTCTTACTACGGGGAGCGATAAATAAGTTGCATTTCATATTGCTGCATATCGAACGTGTTGTTCCTCAAAATAGTTTCTGACGATATGAGGCTGACGTTGGCGTTTTCGGAGATAGCCACGTACATTGGCCATTAGCTCGTCCT
>DASWJH010000091.1 GCA_036397255.1 Nitrospiria bacterium | reverse complement strand
CCCATGAAAACGGGGAAAAGTCAACGAATGTTGATGAAGCGTACTCGAAGATGCGAAAACAGGCGGACATCTGCGCACCATGGCGGTTCCCTCTGTCCAAGTTCAATCTAAATGCGCATTAAAATACAGACTCTATTTAGTACCATTTTATTCTTTTTATCTGTTTCTAATTCCTTGATCCCTAATTTATTACACTTCACGTTAATTTTTTAAGAAAAACAGACAACAAACCCTTTACCCCCAAAAATAAGCCCAAAGCAGGAAAAGCCCCATTAAAATACCAATTGTGCCACCAACCCTTTTACTCCCTCGTCTTTTAGCGAGACTTTTCTTTTTTCCAGTAATTCTATCCACCCTGGAAGAAATTTCATCAGGGAAAAATAGGCTTGTAGTCCCCATAATTATCAATACAATTGCAAAAATTAACCCTGAAAATTCTTGAATGGCTTACCCTCCTACCAACTTACCTCTGTGTCTTTCCACAGATAGGTATAACTGTAATTCGCCCCTCCCTGTTTTGTCAACAAACCAACTCCCCAAGCCGAACCATTTCCCGGTGAAATAATAATATTTCCCCCACCTCCGTTACCTAATGCCCCTGTAATTCCATGGGCCGTTAGGAAATTGGACAATTGTTCCGGAGTTGGCTTACATTTTTGAAATATCCAGTTTGCTGTGACTGCACCGGAAATGTCCTCCGGAGCACGTCCAACCCCAGGGCCCCAAGGACTTACATAGATTCTTCCGTATCTGTCGACTGTTGCCGTAAAGCTCCAACTAACCCATTCACCTGTCCATCGAGTGGGAATTGTAAAACTAAAAGTTCCAGAAAAGAAATCCGGCAACCTAAATTGTAAACCCATGGGATCAATCAGATTTACGGGATTATTTCCCACATACGCGTAAAAATTATCGTGCTGGCCAAATAACCATAGAAGATCCTCGGACAAAAAACGTTGGAACGTTGGTGAGTAATACCGTGCCCTATAATAATGCAAATTTGTTGTGTCATTTTCCCGCCCAGTATACTGAAAACTATTACTGCTGCTGCCAATATTGGTTGAAAAACCAAATGGATCAAAGATATAAGAATCTTGAACAGAACCTACCTGATCCGTGAGAGCAACCACAGAACCAAGCCCATCATTGTGATAATATTCATTGACTTCTGACATTCGAATAAATGGGTCATCAATATCCATGCTCCGCAAATAGGTTGCACCTAAAGAATAATTACCAATTTCCGAAATAACATCATCTCCATCATACTGAAAATCAGTTGTCATCCCATTAATGCTTTTCCTTACTCTTCTTCCCAGAGGATCATAAACAAAACTTCCCGATAACCCCGGCCCGCTGATAGCAACTAACCTATTCCTTGAATCCCAGGTATATGTCGTGGTTCCACCGATATGGGTTTGAGAAGTCAGGTTCCCATTGGAGTCATAGGTAAGGTTGGGTGTCGTACTGTCAAACTGAATTTGCTCATTTGCGGCATCGTAGGCAGCTTGAACAGCGTCTGGAAGTAGAGTAGCTGTTCCATTTGTCCTATTAAAGGAGATTCGATTTCCCGCAGCATCATAGCTATAGGAAAGGTCTTCAATAATGGAACTCGGACCTTGATGAAGAATATTTGTTAATCGAGAAGCGAAATCGTATGTGTAGGTGGTATTAACCCCATTGGGATAAGAAAGACTTGTTCTTCTTCCCACTGAATCATAGCCAAGCCCTACGATTTTTGTTCCTTGAGTTACTTGAGTCAGACGGGAATTGGAATCATATCCGTATGTCACCGGAGTCTGGCCATTGACGGTCATACTAGTCCGTCTGCCAATTGTGTCGTATTGATATTCCACTGTTCCCTGGGAAGTGAGTTCCTGGATCAATCGGTCAAGTGTATTATAAACAAATTCCATTCTTCCCGAAGTTGAATCCTCCGCAACGGTTAATCTACCTACTGTGTCATAATTAAAAGCAGTCGTGCTCCCATCATCATATTGAGAAAAAATTCTTCGATCTAATGGATCATAGGTAAAATTATTAACCTGCAATTTGCGATCGGTAAAGGTTTTTAAATTTCCGTTGAAGTCATAGGTATAAAATGCTTGGCGACCTAGGGGATCGGTACGAGTTTCCAAACGATCCTGAACATCATAGGTATAAATTATAGTATGGTTGTTTGCATCCTTAACGCTAAGGAGATTTCCATTTTCATCATAGGTAAAATCGGTAACCCCATTTAATGCATCTGTAATTCGGCTAACCTGATTGAGGGCATCATAATCGAGTTTCGTTTTTCTTCCCAAAAAATCGGTCAGAACAATCAATCTGGAGACCGAATCATAAACTCTTGTTGTCCTGTTCCCAAGGGGGTCTTCAGTGGCGATCAGGTTGCCGTTCGTGTCATATTCAAATTGCATGGTGTTTAATAATGGATCAATTACCGTTACCGGCTGGCCAGCGGTGTTGTAGGTAATCGTGGTTTCGTTCAGTAAAGGATCTATTGTCTTGGTCAGATTTCCGTTGGTGTCATACTCAAATGTTGTGGTTTGGTTTAAGGCATCGGTAGTAGAAGTCAGCCGGTGGAATGTGGTTTCATAGGTAAATTGGGTAACGTTCTGTTCAGGATCTGTGATGGATGTGACATTTCCTGCGGTATCATAGGTAAACGTCGTCTTTCTTCCCAAGGGATCGGTGGTACTTAAAAGAAGGTTCGTTGCGGGGTCTCGTTTAAACAGGGTCGTCTGGCCCAGGGCATCGGATTGGCTGATAAGGTACCGGGAGCGGTTAAAACGATAGGTCGTCTCATTACCAAGCGGATCAGTCACTTTGGTGGAGGTTATAAAATCCCCGGTTGTGGTGTAATCAAATGTAAAAATCCCCCCATCGGCCAGTGTCTGTTTAATCACCCACCCGGAACTGTCATACTCATTAGTCAGGAAGGTGATGTTTCTGGCATCGGTAATGGTTAACACACGATTAGAAGCATCGTATGTATATTGCGTGCTCCCTCCTTTGGGGTCAATGACCTCAATCAAACGGTTCAGACCGTCATAATTATATTGCACTAGCCTGAGCAGAGGATCCCGGATGCTATCGATTCGAAGGTTGGCCCCCGTGTAGTTCATTGTCAACATTCTTCCCGTTGGTTCAGTAAGCTCCGTGACTCTGCCCTGCCCATCCCGTGTTAAGGTAACGGTATTTCCGTTTCTGTCCTGCTGTGAAATCAGCCTCCCATTGGTGTCAAAAGTCCACACTTTATTATCTTTAAAGGTCAGTATACGGTTACCCCCGTTTAGGGTAACAATGGTCCCTCTCAGTGCCGGCGTGGTGGTATTGATAAAAGTCCCATTGGGTTGCTTTGAGAATAAATCCTGGCGGTTTCCTGGAGAGAATAAAATCAATGCATCCGGGGAACCATTTGGTGGCGGTTGTAAAAAGGTATCATAGGACCAACTAGTTCCTATTCCAAAGGGACCCGAGTTATTCAGGTTAGCTCGATAGGTCCGGTCCACAACTAAAGGAATAATTCCAGGCAGCACCATATCCGTCTTTGTATAGCTGTAAAAACCTGTGGCTACATTGACAGGCTCACCGTCTTCTTTCCCGGAGTCAACCTGACCATTACTTTCTCCTCCACCTGCTTGGACTTGAGCCGGAAGAACCGGTCTTTGGCCTCCACAGCAAAAACGCGGCATTCCATAGGGTAGCCCTGTGGAAGGATTGATATCGGGAATGATGAGGGTCCCATCGGATGAAACAGTCCCCGTGCCATACTGCAACCAATCATTAGGCCGTGTTCCGTCCGGCGATTCATCGAAATAATAAAGATCCACCGAATCCCCGGGAAGTCCACCCACCACATTTGGGGTAGTAACGGGAACATTACCTGTTGGGACACCTCCGCCAAACTTTCCAAAAGAAAAAAGGTAAACAACATTGGAGGTAAGATTGGAAGGACCTGGGGGAAGCGGAGAGCGATCAATGGGCACTTCGATCACACCCACTTCGGTATTGGCTTGCCCGTCCCAGCCGATAATATTTACTCCAGCAGGAATAGTCATCTCGAATCCCGGAATATCCGGGTTGGTTAAGACTGTATCTTGACTGGGGGTAATGGGAATCAACTCTACTGTAGGATGCTCAGGTAAATACGGGGTGAATCCCAAGGAATTGACAATACCTGCCTGGACATTAACGGTTACGGGAATGGTTGAGTATTCTATCCCCGGCTGATTGGCCGTTGATCCGTCAATGAGAATCGTCTGAGTCCCGGTAGGCACTCCTGTGACAAAGAAATTTCCGGCTTCATCCGTTGTCCCCAAAGGCGTCAATGTAGCCCCACCTAAGGTAATGGTCACATCTTTCAACGGCCCGCCGTGTTCATCCAATACCTGGCCGGTAAGGGCCGTTTGTCCCGGGGCTTGAACATCCAGCGTGACATTGACTGTTCGGGTAACATCGTTTCCGTCAATGGTTGCGGCGGCTTGAACGGTCAGGGAAGTTTGCCCTGCGGGAGTTGTCCCATCCGTTGTGATCTGCAAAAAGGAGTTGCCGTTGGGGCCGATCAAAGCAGGAGTAAAATTGGCCGTTGCTCCCGTTGGAAGGCCCAGGACATTTAATTGACCAAGCTGTGTAAAATCATCAATGGGATTCAATGTGATCCAATAGGATACGGAGCTTCCGGGAATCACCGATGCAATGGCAGGATTGGCTGTGATGGAAAAATCTTTGCTCAGGGTAACGGTAAAAGGATTGGTGCTTGAGCCGGTTCCTTGAGGAGAGGTGATGTTAATTGGGCCTGTGGTGGCATCCATAGGAACCGTGGTGGTGATTTGAGTTTCGGTTGCAGATGTAATAATGGCCGGGGTGCCGTTGAAATCCACCTGGTTATTTGAGGCAATCGCATCGAAATTTTGGCCTGTGATGGTTACAGGGGTTCCGAAGGGCCCTGTTGTGGGTGAGAAACTTGTAATAACCGGTCCGGTGATGACTGTGAAATCCGTGGCGCTGGTTCCCGTCCCTCCGGAAGTGGTCACAGTGATCGGCCCTGTGGTGGCCCCTGTGGGAACGTTGGTGGTGATGCTGGTAACGGTAGCGGCGGAAACTACTGCCTCAACCCCATTAAACTTAACCGTGTTGTTTGATTGGTTGGGATCAAAGTTATCTCCAGTAATGATGACCTCAGCCCCTTCAAGACCGCTTGTAGGAGAAAAGCTGGTGATGGTGGGAACAGGAGGCGCCCCAAGAATTAAGATGGTGACATCATCGCTTCCCTCATTGGTCACCACCGCAAGATTGAGGGCGGGATGAATGGCGATATCCCGTGGCCTGTTTCCCACCGCTATGGTCTCAGTGACCGTATAAGTGGTCAAATCCACAACCGATACGGTGTCATCTCCGTGATTGGCCACGAACGCTTCTTGGGTTAGAGGATGAACCGCCACGCCAATGGGATCTTTTCCTACATTTACTGTTTGAATCAGTGTTTTGGTGGCTAGATCGATAACCGATAAGGTATTGCTTTTTTTATTGGTAATGACCGATAGATTAAGCCCTGTGTCGATGGCGATTCCCTGAGGCTTTTCTCCAACGGGTATTGTGTTAATGACGGTTTCGGATGCCAGATCCAAAACCATCACCGTATCATCTTTTTCTAATGTGATTAAGGCCTGATTGCTATTGGCATCTATGCCAACTCCGGTGGGGTCCTTTCCTACTGGGATAGTGCTTAAAACCGAGGGTATTGAGAGATCTACTATGGATACGGTGTTGTCCTTTTTATTGGCAACCACCGCTCGGTTGGTGGCTGGGTTAATGGCTACCCCATTGGGGTCTTTTCCAACATTCAAGGTTCCCGTGGCCTGAAGGCTCATGAGATCGATTAACGTGAGGGAGTTGTCTTTCTTATTTGTCACCAAGGCCTGGTCGGTCTGGGGATTGATCGCCACTCCCTGGGGATCTCTTCCCACGGAGATGGTGGCTGAAAGGGTGCCTTGGGGAAGATCCAGTATGGAGACCGTGTCATTTTTCTTATTGGCCACCACCGCAATATCTTTATTGATATTGACCCCCACCCCTTGAGGGTCTTTTCCCACCGGCGCGGGATTGGTCAAGGTAACGGTGTATAAATCAATGATCGAAACCGTATCGCTTTTTTTGTTGGCAGAGACCGCAAGGTTGATTCCCGGATGAATGGCCACACCCCTCGGGTTTCGCTCAACGGCAATGCTTCCTACAATTGTTGCTGCTGCCAGATCCACTAACGTTAGACTATCGGCCTTTTCGTTGGAGACCAGTGCTTGATTGGTAGTGGGATTGACAGCTACCCCATCTGGGGATTTCCCAACGGAAAGTGTGTTTAATACGGTTTGAGTGGAAGGATCAACGATGCTGATCTGATTGAGTTTTTCATGGGTAATAACCGCCTGACCGGTCTGTGTATTGATGGCCACACGGCGGGGCTTCTCAGAAACCGCTATCGTGTGAGTCACCGTACGGCTGGGAAGATCGATTAGGGAAAGTGTATCGGATTTTTCATTGGCCACCACCGCGATCTGTGCTGATAGGTTGATATCAATTCCTAAGGGTTTTTCTCCCACGGAAACGGTCTGTAGAACCGAATAGGCCAGCAGGTCCACAAAACTGACCGTGTCATCTTTTTGATTGGTCACCACAGCGATTTGATTTCCTGGATCAATGGCCACTTCTTGAGGGTCTTTTCCTACCACCACCGTGGCCAACTCCAGGCCGGTGGTTAAATCGATAATTTTGATGCTGTCGATCTTTTCCAGCACCACCACGGCCACATTGTTTTGGGAATTCACCGCCACATCAATAGGACGGGAGGAGAAGGAAATAGTAGAAGTAACGGTATTGGTGGAAAGGTCAATAACTTTTAAGTCGTTGGATCCTTTATGAACCGCAACGGCCTGGTTGGTTTGGGTATTGATGGAAACCGCTTCGGGTTCTACACCCACGGAAAGGAACACAGGGGCTGAGGCATGAAGGGAAGAAAAGGAGAACAGAAAAAAAGCGAAACCGAAAAGAAAGGTAAAGGAAGTGTGGATAATAGAAGATGGGGGGAATCTTCGCCAATCCATGGCTATTTTTTCCTTTTGATTTAGAATATGAATAATTTCATCAAAAATAAAATCCCGCTGTAAATATCAGAAATAAAATCCACTGTCAATAATTTTTCTTAAATAAAAAGAAAAAAATTCAAACTGGTTAAAAACTTGGCCATTAAAATGTGTACACTTATTAAAGTAGTTAAGTTTTTGCCTGATTTTCAGGAAAATACTTAGAAACAGCTAAAAAGTTGACTGTTGGTCTGCGAGAAAACACAAAATTGAAGTTAAGATGCTCTAAACACAAAACCGGCACAAAGGAAAGATCTTATTCTGGGGGGGGTTAAGTAACTATTTGAAAAATTTAGGAGAAAAAGTGAAAGGATGTGACACCCATGGGATTATAGATCCCATGGTAAGGAGTAATTAAAAAATTCCGAAAAGGAGCTTGTAAATGGGGGGGAACATACATTAAGGACCTCTTCCAGGTGAAAGTCACAGATATTAAAGGCGGTAAAAAAAATTTTGTGCTCAATTTGTGCTCGAGCCCACCCCAAACGACCACGTTCAAGCCAATTCCAGCCAAAAAATGTTCTTAACTTATACCTTTGTTGGATATAGGTTATTTGAGTTTTTATGGGTTAGAGTTGGTAGGTAAGTAAGGAGTGTGAAGCAAGCGCTCTACCACTGAGCTAATCGCCCACTTAATAAGATTATCAAGGGGTTGTATTATTACAGATTGGTCCCGCCCCGTCAACTGTGCTCAGAATTGTGCTCATTTCTGAATAATGGTATAGTCCTTGGAAAATTAAAAGAAGTATTTCCAATAAAAATTTTCAACCTCAAAAGGACTGATAATTTATGACCCTGTGGGAACCAGCTAATTCTTATAGTGCAAAAATCGGCGGAATATACTATCGCAATGTTACGAATCCAATAGAATACAAAGGGATTCCTTTGATCTCACTTGCGAAAAATCCTGAAACTGGCGAGCTTGCAGCAACCTTTAAATTATTGGGGCCGAATAAGAGCCCTATTGCACAAATAAAGAATAATTCAATTAACTTAAAAGATAAAAATAACTACACAATACTCAGTGGCTTTAAACGAACGTCGATAGTAGAAAAAAAGACTGGTCGGGTTGTGTGTGAAATTAAAAAAAGAATCAAAGACAGTGATTTGGAAATAGAGATATCAGCACTTCTTTTTACTGACGATGATTATCCTATTATATTACACCCCGATAGGAGTAAGTTTGGCACAGCTAATGATAACAAACCTCCCAATATAGCATTCTTGAAACTGACAACGAATAAAGGAAACCAAGCCAGTGCCATTGCAGTGGAAAATAGAGGAGGTATTTATCTTCTTGGCGTTGAGATAGAAAATTTTAAATCGGGGATTTCGATTAAGAACTAAACCTGGATTTAGTATGAACATTTCAGATTCAGAAAAAAGCATTATTTCGCAACTGAAAGAGGAAATACTATCTAAATGGAGTGTTTATCATAAAGAATTTCCAAATGTATTATTCCATTACACATCAGCAGATGGGTTAATTGGAATTTTATCAAGTAAGAGTATATGGATGACCGATCTCAGGTATATGAATGACTCATCTGAATTACAATACTCCAGATCATTAATAGAAACCCGACTAAAGTCGAGGTCCAATGACTCCAACCTAAATGAAATTCAGAGAGAGTTTATTAAAAGAATTGTACAGACTTTTGATCCTTTTTCTAATAGATTTTCTGTCTTCGCTACATGTTTTTGCGAGGATGGAAATTTGTTAAGCCAATGGAGAGGATACCGGGGAGAAGGTGGCGGCTATGCCATTGGTATAGATTTCCTTCATACAATTCGGTTCATCGAGAGAAGATGCGTTCTTCGTAAAGTAATCTATGATGTCTCAGATCAAACCAGATTAGTAGATGAAACGATTGGGGCCTTTCTGAACTCTTTGTCTACATCCACAACGGGAAAAGGGTTAGAGGATGTGACCTCAACTCTCTTGCCAGAATATTGTCAGGCCTTCTCCTTAACTGTTGGTGAATATTTATTTTGCTTTAAACATCCAGATTTCCATCAAGAACGTGAATGGAGATTAGTATACTTTAGTTCAGTGGATCTACTTTTTGACAGAGGCCAGAGTACCGACCTTCCATTTTTCAGAAGTTACAAGGGTAACGTAATCCCATATTATACAGTGAGCTTTGAAAATGCTATTAAGGCATCAGTCGATGACGTATATGGTATTCCATTCCCAATTGTTGAATTAGTAATTGGCCCTACAATAAGTAGTGATTTAAACCAACAATCGCTTAAGATGATTATTTCATCTTTGAATCCAGATGTCGTGGTAAATATTAAAAGATCAGAGATTCCTTTAAGGTGGCTATAACTCAGGGTATTACAAAGCGATTGAAATATTCTTCAGGATTGTCAAAACGTTTGCTGATATCGTTATACTTTATTTCATCCGATAATTTTTAATTCTCAGACTCGTTAAAAAGTGAACACTTGGAATCGGTTAGAGAAGGGGGCCTTTGCAAAAATGTTTGCTAAGGGAAACTCTGCTTGTCCCTTATATCCTGTTGTTATGTTTTCCGAATGAGTATTTGATTGGGACTCTCTTTTATTTCGAGGAGCTCTTGAACTTCTTTCCTTTTTTGGGCAAGGTCTGTAAGTTTCATTCTTGCTAGTTCCAGATCTCTAGAACTCACAATCGCATAGCGGTCAAAGACTGAGCGCGTCCTATGCCCGGATATTTTCATTGCTACTATCTCCGGGATTCCCGCCTGTACCATATTTCTAACTGCACTTCGCCTAAAGTCATGAAACCCGTCGTCTTTGAGACCCTTTTTCACACAATCGCCAAATTAGGGCAAATCTTTATTGGTTCAAAATTTTGAATGCAAACCAGAAAATAGTTGACTAATTCACTCAACTTTTATAAAGTTTTTGCGTTATAAATCTTCTTAATTGTGGGGGGATGAGAATGAATTTTGGGGGGAAACTTAAATCGCTTAGGAAAACAAAGGGGTTTAGCATACTTCAACTCGCAAAGAAATTGGGGGTGGATAAATCTTATATAAGCCAACTTGAACACTCGAAAGGGAAGCCATCTGAAAAATTCATAAAAAAAATATCAAAAATTTTCTCAATCAATCAAACCGAGCTTTCAATTCTGGCCGGGAAGATTCCAAAAGAAATCCAGAATATGCTTCATGAGAACCCTGCCATCGCCCCTTTTGTATTAAAAGAAGAAGTGGAGATTTATAAAAGAAAACCCCCCTCTTCTCCTCCTAAAAAATTAACCCCTATTTTTCAAACCTCTCTAGGTGAGCTTTATAATACAGATTGTCTTAGTTTATTGAGCAGCCTCCCGGAAAACTCCGTTGACTGTATTTTTGCGGATCCACCTTTTAATTTAGGAAAAAATTATGGGAGTAAGGTTAACGATCAATTAGAGAAATACGACTATCTAGGCTGGTGCTATGGATGGTTAGAAGAATGTTGCAGGATACTGAAACCTAATGGTTCCCTGTTTGTTTATAACCTCCCTAAGTGGAACATCCATATTTCCTCTTATCTGGATAAATTCCTGACTTTCCGACATTGGATAACTGTTGATATTAAATTTAGTCTACCGGTGCCAAAAAGGCTCTATCCCTCACATTACAGTCTGCTTTACTTCATTAAGGGACGCTTACCAAAAACCTTTCATCCTTCTCGATTACCAATGGAGACCTGTAGGCACTGCGGGGGAGAAATAAAAGACTATGGGGGATACAAGGACAAAATGAACCCAAAAGGTGTCAACCTGACAGATGTTTGGAATGATATTCCTCCAGTTCGTCACGCGAAATTTAAAACCAGAGGGGCAAATGAATTATCAATTAAGCTGTTGGATAGAGTCTTAGATATTGCCACAGAGGAGGGAGATCTGGTTATGGACCCGTTTGGGGGCTCGGGAACAACATATATCGTAGCCGAGATGAAGGGGAGAAGATGGATTGGATCCGAAATTGAGAGTTGTAAACCAATTATAGAAAGATTCAAAAAAATAAGGGAACAACAGGAACATTTAGAAAAAATAAGAAAGAATCTTAATCGGTTGTTTACTGAAGAGGCCTTGAAATTACGAAAACGTTCAGGGCATTCAACCTATAAATATCGCCTCACAGAGGATGAACCGAAAAGAGTCCCAAACCAAATAAACTTTTTGGACCAAATTTTCAAATAAGAGCCCTGCCATCAGTTCCCTTTTTTATTCGTGGAACCTCTAAACTAGTAGCATCATGTTCAACTGAAATTACGGCCAAAATACCATCCTTAAAAGGCATCGAACTCCATAATTCAAAATACGGTTCTATCTCATCAATGTTTCCAACCCTATCTGTCAAGTATTTATAAAGCCCCCTTGTTGGCAAAACCAAAGTTCCTCCCTTTAACATCCCATTTTTAATTCCGAGCGCCATTTTGTTCAAAGCCCGATGACTGGAGGAAATATTTCCCGTTTCCCACTCCACAGCAAAAAACTGGTTTTCACCTAACTGTTTTGTTGCATCAATGGGTCCAGGGTATTTTCTCACCCCAATTGGCAAACGGGTTTCAAGATTCCATCCTTTTTTACTTAGGCTAAAGCAAAAAGCATCCTTTAACGGTTTCACTCCATTACCTTTACCCCGCTTTTTACCGCTTTCAGGATAAATAGTGAAACTCTTACTTCCCCTAGGCCACGTTATTGCTTTGATTGCTTTTTGAATTTCCCTATATATAGTCTCCCATGCTTGGGATTTAGGAAATGATCCAGCTTTTATAAGATATTCCGTCTTAATTATTTTCATTTTTGGCTGAACATAAACGAAATACTCACACGGAGGGCTTTTGCAATTTTTTCTATATTTTCAAGGGAGACATTTCTCTCCCCTCTTTCCACAGCCCCTATATATGTTCTATGGAGCCCACAGAGATCCGCAAAGGCCTCTTGTGAGAGACCCTTTTTATTCCGTAGTTTCCGAACTATCACACCAAATTGTTTTTTAATGTTGCTCATAATTTATAAGGTGGGATTATTGGCAAAATGATGACAAAGTGTCTACAGACTATAAGTAGCGGACTTTTTCTTTAAAAAAATCACAACGGTCTAAAATCAATTTCTAATCGAGGGTAAAGATTTAAATAACGGAGGGACCCTATGGAGAAAGGTAGACAACAAAATGAGGTTTTTAAGGAAATGGTTTCCTAAGGAATTAAAAGAGTTGATATTTAATAATATTTAATTATCAATTCAATATAGGCGCGGGAAGTTTAAAGGAAATCCTGTAAACTCTTTGGTTTGATTTTATTCTAAAATACTTTAATCTGGCATTATTTTCTTTGCTCTTTCAAAATCCACACCCTTTGAATATATTCTAAAAACAACCTCTTCCTCTGGTAGGTATTGAACCACTGTTGAACATTCTTTTAGTTCATGTACTTTATAAAATCCATCTTTTGTTTTTTTTAGAACTTTTAAATAATAATTTTTTTGTTTTACCGATGGACCCTTATTCTTGAATTCATCTGGGACAAACAATATTTTTTTCCTCTCAAAGCTTCTTTTTTGTTTTTCCCAATGCTCTCTTTTGTGTTTATTTTTTGAAAGATCAACCCTCTCTTCATAAACTTTCTTCACTAATTTCCGTTTAACAAAAAGTTCTTCTGCTATTTCTTTTACCTTTCCTGCGCCGTTGTCTATTGATTTCTCTCTTAACTTCCGGTTAAACGAGAAATCGTCAAGATCAGAAAAGGCTGATAAAAGTTGCTCCATTGTTTTACAAGAGGAATACCATTTCCATTTTGCCTTCCTAAGTTGTTTACGAATGAGGTCAAGCATAGCATTACAAGCCCGATTAGTTTTATGTCCATAAATCTGCCCATGCATTTGATAACGGGATATTAATAAATCTTCGACTGCCCCAAGAGCGCTAAAACGAAGTCCTACATGTAATTCCATTGTGTCATTTCGGCCGTATGCACACATGCTCTTTAGAATTCTATTTGGGTCATAAAGGCCATAATTCACCCCACACATATGAGAATCCCTAAGCAAATAATCCATACGATCAGCATCAATATCACCTGAAAGTATATCGTGTAGAAAACTCTGAATATTATAACCACAAATTGAGAGTCGATTGGATGGGACAACTCTTTTTTGAATCAGAGCACAAATATCGCGGATCATTAGGGAAACGGGTCAAATCTCGTCTTGGCTCATCTTTGGAGAATTTCTTAAATACATCGGCATTTCGTGGAATTCGGTGGCACCATTACATCATTCGAAACATAACTACCGATCGGGGAATTAGGGATCGTGTCCCCGGATTTCCGATTCCAGTCAAAATGAGTTCTAACCTTATCCCTTTGTTGGATATGGATATTTTGAGTTTTGGTTGGTTCTCGTTGGAAGGTAAATATAGAGTATGAAGCAAGCGTTTTATCACTGAGCTGATCGCCCACATAATAGGTCTATTAAGGGTTTGTATGCAGATTGTCCATTGATCAATTCATCGTTTTATCAAGGGTAGAACCTATTATTACGAATAATATTTCCTTAAATCGGCGCCCGCGTTTATTTGACATTCCCTAGAATTATTATACATTTACAATGTATAGGTGTGACTTCAAACTCCATCTGTTAATTAGTTCATCTTTAAAACACTGCATAAAATATGAAGAAGATCAATAGATTCAAATCCCTTGAACTAACCCTGTTCGCCATTAGCATCATTGCGATAATATTGGTTTCCCTATCAATGTCTGTCTTTTCTAAATCTACCAAACGGCATTTGCCGTTGATTCAGGTGACCGATAGCCTGATGAGACATATAGCCCATGCACATATTCAATTTGAGGAATCTTTAATTAAAGGGACCACAATAGATAAAAAACGAGAGATCCAGACTCATATCGACCAGGCACTCGCATTAAACCACTTTCTATTATATGATAATGAAACTGATTTGGAAGGGGCTCTAACGATCCTAAAAGACAAGAAAAACGGAAGTCTCCTGACTTCTTTGGATCACCATATACGTCTCCTTCAAGCCCTATTTGTTACCTACTGGGAAGCCCAGCAAGACCCCCTAATGCAAGCTGAAACCGAGAAAGCCCATGATGGGGTAATTCACAGTATTGATAAGTTTGGAAAGGCACTCCAAGAATCTTTGAATCTTTACATCATGAAAGACCGTTTGTGGCTTACCCGGTTCAACTGGGGTGCCATTATTCTTCTTGGCGCTCTCTTTACCGGGATGGTCGTCTTGGTTCGAAATAACCGAAATACAATGGAAGACAAAAATAACAAATTGAAAAAAAGTGAAGCTCGTTTTGCCGGGATTATCGACATTGCCGATGAAGCCATTATCTCCATTGACAAGGACCAGCGGATCATCATCTTCAATAAAGGGGCGGAGGGAATATTTGAATATCGTGAAAGTGAGGTTCTTGGTCAAAAAATAGATATCCTTATCCCGGAATCGCTTCGTCAAGCTCACCATAACCATGTAGATCAATTTAATCGTTCCAGTGATACTTCCCGACGGATGGGAGAACGGCGTCAAATAGCTGGAAGGAGGAAAAACGGGGAAGAATTTGCTGCGGAGGCCTCCATATCAAAACTTGATTTGGATGGAGAAAAAATCTTTACCGTAGTCTTATGGGATATTACCAAGCGCAAAAAAGCGGAATTGATCTTGAACCAGTTTAAGACCACCTTGGACAGGACCCTGGACTGTGTCTTCATTTTCAACCCCCAAACCTTCAAGTTCTCCTACGTGAACCAGGGGGCCATGGATCAGGTTGGGTATAGCGAAAAAGAATTGATGAATATGACCCCATTGGATATCAAACCAGAATTTGATGAAACCCAATTCAGGAAACACGTCGCCCCTTTGTTGAACGGTTCTAAAACCTCTCTGACCTTTCAAACCATCCATAGGCATAAGAATGGGACGGACATTCCAGTGGAAATCATCCTACAACACATTTCCCCCCATGGGGAAGAACCCCGATTTGTTGCTATTGTGCGTGACATTACCGAGCGCAAAAGAGCCGAAGAGGCCTTAGCCGATCAAGCCATTCGGGATTCCCTTACCGGACTTTATAATCGCCGATATTTCAAAACTCGAATCAAAGAAGAAATCGCTCTTGCAGACCGAAACAGACAAATCATAAATTTCCTGATCTGTGATTTGGATGGTTTTAAATCTATTAATGATAACCTAGGACATCAAGCGGGAGATAATGTTTTAATAAAAGTCTCCAAAATTCTGTTGGATTGTGTTCGAGGTTCGGACTTAGTTTTTCGCTGGGGTGGAGATGAATTTGTGGTTATTTTGCCAGACACTGACCGTGATGGGTTGCTTGTCGTGATAAATCGTATCCGTAGAAGTATACAGCAGCTCAGCATTACGGGTTGTACAGGCCTAGATATCAGCTTAGGGGTATCCGTGTACCCTGAGCATGGCGCAACGGAGGAGGAATTGATTGGGTTAGCGGACCGAGCTCTGTATATTGCCAAAAAAGGCGGAGAAAAGATTCACATCGGAGAGGAGGAGTACCGACTGGATGATCAGGCCATCAAGGTGGTATTTCAACCCATTATGGATGTACGGTTAAAACAGTTTGTAGGTTTTGAGGCCTTGAGCCGTGACCCTCAAGGCAAGCACAGTATTTTGGCGCTCTTTAAGAAATACCACGCCATCGGGAAGCTTCATGAATTGAAGTGTCTCTGTTTTCACAAACAGCTTAAAGCGGGCCATGAATTCCGTGTAGAGAATTTGTTTATCAACGTGGATTTTAACGTGCTTAAGAGCATTGAAGTACCGCCAAAGCCCCCTGGTATGGATGTGGTCCTGGAAATCTCGGAAGAGGAAGCCTTGCAGAATGTGGAAGAACACCTTGAGATTGCCGCCAAGTGGAGAAGCAAAGGTTTTAAATTCGCCATTGATGATTTTGGGGCAGGCTTTGTTTCTCTGCCATTTATTGCTCGCTTAATTCCTGATCACGTCAAATTGGACAGGTCCACTATTCTGCAGGCAGTATCTTCAGAGAGGTTCAGATTGGTTTTGCAGGATTTGGTCCACGCATTGCGAAAAACCTCGACAGATGGAATTATTGCCGAGGGTATTGAAACAGAAAAAGAACTGCAGGTAATGAAAGATATGGGAGTCTATTTAATTCAGGGTTATATATTTGGTAAACCCCAAGAGCTGCATGGACCTTTAATTAAACCATAATCCACCTAAAAATAACGTTTATTGTGAGTTTTAGTATTGCCCTTTCCTTTTCAACTTAATCCTTAATTTTTAACTCCCTTAATACATAAAATTTGTAAGCAGAAGCGGTAAGAAATCCAAAACCGTAAAATAATTTATGTCCTCATTTCGTGCTCGATCCCGCCACAAACGGCCACATTCAGACCGATTCCAACCAAAATCCGTTCTCAACTTATCCCTTTGTTGGACATAGGTATTTTGAGTTCTGACGGGTCCTCGTCGGCAGGTTATTTAGGAGTGTGAAGCAAGCGCTCTACCACTGAGCTAATCGTCCACCTCTAGGAATTTCGGTGGGTTATATTATTACGGGTAAGATCCCCTCTGTCAGATGCCTAATGGCCCCCCATTGATTTTTTTGAATAGAAAAGGTTATCCTGGTTTTGTTCGGGAGCGTAAAAACCAATGGAAACCCAAAGAAACACCATTCCCGTTACCGTTGATAAAAGCCACATCATTACCATCGGGGAAAAACTTTATTCCGAAAGCATCGAATTGATCCGCGAACTGGTCAACAACGCCTACGATGCGGATGCCACCGAAGCCAAGATCACTTTGACCGAAGACCGGATCGAGGTTTCCGATAACGGAACGGGAATGGATCTGGACGGACTGATGCAGTACTTCAATATCGGCTCGGGAGAAAAGAAAGCCCATCCCCGGTCCAAACGCTTGAATCGGGACCGAATCGGCCAATTCGGGATCGGCAAATTTGCCAGCCTTTCCGCCTGCGGATCATTCTCGGTTTTTACCCAACAGGGGAACTTTGCGGCGGAGGTCACCTTCGATAAAAACCGATGGGAGCTTCAAGGAGATTCCTGGGACCTCCCTCTCATCACACATTCCCCTGATCCGAATCGGGGCAATGGAACAACCGTCGTCCTCACCCAACTGAATCGAACATTCGATCCGGGAGATGTGGAACGAAGACTGATTGAAGCCGTCCCCTTAAAAGCGGAAGAATTCTCAGTCTTCCTGAACGGAAAGATAATCCAACCCCGCGTGTATTCCGGTCAACGCATTCCTTTTTTAGAGGGCACCTCCTTCGGACCCGTTCATGGGGAAATCTTTATACTTCCCGCTTCAGGCGCTTCGACCACAGAACCTTTGGGCATAGAATGCAAGGTCAAACAGGTGACCATCCGGAGAGAACTCTTTGGAATGGAAGAATGGGGTCGTGAAACGGCAAGAATCCGCGGCCAGGTCAACGCCGATTTTCTTCCCGTTACAAGCGACCGAAGCGGCTTTGTCATAGACTCCCAAGAATACCGGACCTTTTTGGAAATCATGAAGAAAATAATGAGGGAAGTTCGACAGGTTCTTTCTCGGCAGGTCAAAGAACGTGAGACCCGAACCGTTCGTCGGGCACTGCGGGAAGCCCTCCATCGCGTTCAAGCTGCTTTATCCCGCTATCCGGATCTGGCCCCTCCCGGAATGGTTCCCGTTGCAGGAGAAGGTCAGGGGATCGGAGGGGCGGGATTGGTGGCTGAAAAGAAAACTTCAAAGGTCGAAACGCTTGGAGAAAAGGAAGAACCCGTCTCAAAACCCCGTAAGCCCAGGACCAAAAAGCCCAAAGCCGTTCCGTTGACCCCCAATGCCATCATCCAGCGCTTGAAGCTGGGACAAACGGGAATCAGTTGTTGTCTGGACCGTTTCGGGGAGGACGGCCCGGAATGTTTTACGGAGGGAAGCGTGATCTATGTGAACCAGGACCATCCCCTTTATAAATGCCAACTCCGAAATCGCGAAGCCCACACCATGCATCTGGCCCGCCTTTTAACCCAAGAAATCGCTCTCATGAAAGAACACAAAGATGCCCGAAAAGCCTTTTCCAGACAAAGCCAACTGCTCAAAGAAGCGTTCCAGAAATAAATCCAATTCAAAACTCCGGCCTTAGATTTTAAAAGTCCCCCGGCGAGGCTTGGCCGTGGGCTCGGTCGAACGCTCCGTCGAACCTCCGGGGAGGTTGCGTCGGCGGGATAGTTACCCCTTTCCTTGGCCATCTATATTTCCATTCAATGATCCCCCTGGTGTAAAATACACATTGCCGCAACGGCAATATTTTTGGGGGGATCTATCGAAGAACGTGAAATCATCCAGAAAATTTTATCCGGTCAGCCGGAGGCTTATGAAGCGCTTGTACGGAAGCACCATATAAAGATGGTCCGGCTTTGCACCTTCCTTCTTTCCAATTCCGCGGACGGCGAGGATGCGGCGCAGGAGATCTTTCTCAAGGCCTACCGCTCCCTCCACCAATTTCGCGGTGAAGCCGCCTTCTCCACCTGGCTCCATCGGATCACCGTCAACCATTGCACGGACCTCATGAGGGCCCGGTCCCGGCGGGACATCGAATCCTGGGAGGAACTGGCACAGCGTGAAGGCGACAAGCTCAACCAACTCCTCTCAGAGCCCTCCAACCCCCACCAAAGACTCGAAGCGTCCGATTTGATCGAGCGCGTGTTGTCTCATATGCCTTTGAAATACAAGACGGTTCTGGTCCTGCGGGAAGTTCAGGGGCTCGATTATCGGGAAATCGCCGGGGTCCTGGGCTGTTCCGTGGAGAGCGTCCGGGCGCAACTGCGGCGGGCCCGGGAAAATTTCAAGGAAAAAATGCGACACTTTTTAGGCAACGATGACGTCTAACCAAGCAGAAGACATGGATCACGATCGGCTCAAAGAACAGCTTTTAATGCTGTATGACGGAGAACTTTCAGGAACGGAGGCTCAGGAAGCGGCGGACCACCTGAGATCCTGTCCGGCCTGCCGGAAAGAGTACGCCGATTGGGAACGGATCGCCCGGGCATTTTTTAAAGCGCCCCAGGTCCATATGTCATCCCATTTCGTCCGGAAGGTGATGAAGCGCATTGAGACCTTGGAGCGACCCGCCGGGAAAAAACACCCTTCCCTGCTCCGCTGGCTGGTTCCCGCCATGGGCATGGGTTTCATTGTCGGCATTTTTACCTGGAGCTCGGTTATTCTCCAACCTCCCCAGGTCTCCATCGAGGCACTGCTTTTGACAAACGGGCGGGACACCTCCGGCTCTCAATGGATCTTCCAGGAGGAAGGCCCAAGGGCCCAGGACTTGCTGACAATGGCTTTGGAGGAGCAATGAAAATTAAATGGGGAAAGTTTATTATTCCGATTCTGGTGGGTTTTATAGCGGGAGCCGCCGTTGCGACATGGTACCTGGAATATCGAGAGACCGGTGACGGCAAAGACCGTTACAGCCGGATGCTGGAAGAATTCAGCAAACGGCTCGAGCTCACCGATGAGCAGAAACGGCAGATCGGAGAAATTTTAGAAGAGAAGCGGCAAAAGATTTCCGCTCTTCGCGCGGAAATCCGCCCCCGGTTCGAAGAGATCCGGCGGGCCGTCCGGGAAGATATCCGGAGCCTTTTGAACCCCGACCAGCAAAAAGCGTTCGATGCGATACAGTCCGAATGGGAAGCCCGCAGGAAAAAACGATTCGATAAAGACCGCTGAAAAGAGAAATAACTCCGGCAGGATGTTGAAATACCCGAATCCGTCATTCCCGAATGGTTTTATCGGGAATCCAGGCTCTTTAAAATCAACAATTTCTGGATTCCCGCTCCCCGATTTAAGCATACGGGGAAAAGTTTCGCGGGAATGACGACCTATTGAAAAAATACAACCTTTTTCAACACCCTGCTGGAAAAGCAATCATCGTTTATGAATTTAAACAAACGTACCCTATCATTGGTTGGAGTCTTGATCCTCGCCGTCATCGGACTCATCTGGGTGGTCGTCAGTCGCACCCAGGAACAGGGAGGGTCGGGAGAAAAGGGCGTAGGTTCACCGCCCGCACCGGTCGAAGTGGCGGAAATCCGGCGGGGGCCCATCGAGCTGCGCCGGACCTTCAGCGGAACGCTGGAGGCCCCCGCGAAATTCGTTGTCGCTCCCAAGATCAGCGGGCGGATCGCGCGCCTTGCGGCTGATTTGGGCGATACCGTCAGGCGGGGCCAGGTCGTGGCGGAGCTTGATGATGATGAGTATGTGCAGGCCGTGGCCCAGGCAAAAGCCGATCTGGCGGTGGCCCGGGCCAATCTCGCCGAGGCAAAGAGCGCACTGGAAATCGCGATCCGGGATTCAAAACGTGTCGAAACCCTTTTCAAACGGGGCGTGGCCTCCGAATCACAATTCGATGCCGCCCAAAATAACCACCTCGCAAAGCAGTCTCAACTGGAAGTCGCTGAAGCCCAGGTGGTCAGAGCACAGGCATCCCTGGAAACGGCCAACATCCGGCTGGGGTATACCAAGATTAACGCAGACTGGTCGGGCGGGGACGATCACCGGGTTGTGGCCGAACGCCATGTGGATGAAGGCGGAACCGTATCCGCCAACGCACCCCTCCTCTCCATTGTCGAGTTGAACCCCATCACCGGGGTAATCTTCGTCACGGAAAAAGACTATGTCCGTTTGGGGCAAGGTCAACCCGCCTCGTTGACCACCGACGCCTTTCCGGGGGAGCGGTTCGAGGGCCGGATCAACCGGATCGCACCGGTCTTTCAACAAAATACCCGGCAGGCAAGAGTGGAAATGACGATTCAGAATCAACGAGACCGGCTCAAGCCCGGCATGTTCATCCGTGCGACGATCATCCTGGGTCGGATCGCCGAAGCCACGATCGTCCCGGAAAAGGCCCTGACCACACGGGGTAACCGGACCGGGGTATTTGTCGTTCATGAAAACGACCAAACCGTTGTATGGCGTGAAGTGAACGTCGGGATCCGGGAAGGAGAGCGGGTGCAGGTAGAGGGCGAGGGACTGTCCGGAAAGGTCGTCACGCTGGGACAGCAACTGGTGGATGACGGTTCCCCGGTGAGCATTGCCGCGGAACTGAACCGGAACAATCCCTCCGGCAAAGGACCAGGCAGCGAATGAGATTACCGAGTTTCAGTGTAAAGCGTCCGATTTTCGTCACCATGGTGACACTGATGGTTGTGGTCATCGGCGTGTTTTCTTTAAGCCGTCTGAAGATCGACATGCTCCCCAGTATCGAGCTTCCCACGCTCACCGTCCGTACACAGTATGAAGGGGCCAGCCCGGAAGTCATGGAGCGTTTGGTCACCCAGATCATCGAAGAGATCATCGGAACCGTGCCCGGCGTGGAAGAAATGACCTCCCTCTCCTCCGAAGGGAACAGCACGGTGCGCGTCCGGTTCGTCTGGGGGACCGACATCGACACGGCCGCACTTGACGTTCAGGCCCAACTGGAGGATGAGATCAGCGAGTTGCCGGATGACATCGTACGGCCGCGGGTCAGTAAATTCGATGTCGCCAGCTTTCCGGTGGTTCTGCTGGGCATCTCCAGCAAATTGGATCCTGTCGAACTCACCCAGTTGATCGAAGACCAGATCCGCTACCGCTTCGCCCACATTCCTGGGGTCGCCCAGGTCGACCTCTGGGGAGGCTATGACAGAGAGGTCCGGATCGAGCTGGACCCCGAACGGGTCAAGGCGTTGAATTTGCCCCTCGACCGTGTCCTCGCGGCGATCGAAGACGCCAATCTGGATCTTCCCGCCGGACGGATCGAACAGGGCAGGTATGAGGTCACGCTCCGGGCGGCGGCCGAGTTTGCGAATCTCGACCAAATCCGGAACACGGTCGTCGTCCAGCGCAACGGCGCGGTCGTGACCCTCGGCCAAATCGCCGAGGTCCACGACACCTATGAAAAGCTGACGCGAATCGTCCGTGTCAACGGGGAACGCGGCCTCCGGGTGGCGATTCGAAAGCAGGCCGACGCCAATACCGTCGAAGTTTCCCGGCGCGTGCTCGCCGAAATCGACGCGACCAATGAAGCCCTTCCGCAGATTAAGATCTTTCCGGTCATCAACCAGGGCAATTTTATCGAGCGGTCCATCGCCAATGTCACCCAATCGGTTCTGTACGGCGGCGGGCTGGCCGTCCTGGTCCTGCTTTTCTTCATGCGAAGCCTTCGAAGCACAGTGGTCATCGCCCTGGCGATCCCCATATCCGTGATCGCAACCTTTTCCCTGATTTATCTGGGTGGCTTCACACTGAATCTGATGACACTGGGGGGTCTGGCGCTGGGCGTCGGCATGATGGTGGACAGTTCCATCGTGGTTTTGGAAAACATCTTCCGGAAACGTGATGAGGACCGCGAACGGCCGGAAACCGCCGCCGTGGAAGGAACCCGTGAAGTCGGACCGGCCATCATCGCCAGCACCATTACGACACTGGTGATCTTTCTCCCCCTGATCTTCATTCAAGGCGTATCCGGTCTCCTTTTTCAGGAACTCGCCTACGTGATCATTTTTTCACTGATCTGCTCTCTGCTGGTGGCCTTGAGTCTGGTGCCGATGCTGGCCTCCCGATTCCTGAAATCACAGGAGAAGGCCGATGAGAAATCGGCGCACTGGATAGACCGATGGGCCGCCGCCGCGCAGGCCTTTTTCAGGAGCCTTGAAAACAATTACCGCGATCTCTTGCAGAAGGTGCTTCGTCACCGGATGCTGACGGTTGCAGGCGCCGCGGGGCTCCTGGGTGCAAGCCTGCTTCTGCTGCCCATGATCGGGACGGAATTTCTTCCCCCCACCGATGAGGGGGAGGTCCGGGTGACGGGCGAGATGGAAATCGGCACACGGCTTGAACTGGTGGACGAGCAGACACGCCTCATGGAAGAAATTATCCGGGCCAATGTACCGGAAGCGATGGCCTCCGTGGTCAGCGTGGGGGCGTCGGGATGGCGGCCCGATTCGGGGGCACAGGGCGAAATCCGCCTCTCCCTTGAACCCGTGGTCCAAAGGGAACGGTCCAACGTGGAAATCGCCGAGGACCTGCGGCGCCGTCTCTCCGGCAATATTCCCGGAATGGAAGTTCGCACCCGCGCCCCCCAGGGACAATTTCTGTTGGAGCGCCTTCTGGGCGGCGACGAAGGACTGGCCATCGAGATTCGCGGATTCGACCTCGACACGCTGGACGTCCTGGCCCGGCAGACGGCCGGGTCCGTCTCCGATGTGCCGGGAATCACCGACATCGATATCAGCCGGGAGTCCGGCATTCCCCAGCAAGAAATCCGCGTGGACCGGGACAAGGTGGCGGATGTGGGCCTGAGCGTGCGGGACGTCACGGAAGTCTTAGAAACCGCGATTGCCGGCTCGAAAGTCGGGGAGTACAGGTCCCAGGGAAACTCTTACCGCATCCTGGTGCAGCTCAAAGATGCGGAAAAAAAATCCCTGGACGAGGTTCTTGACCTGGCCCTGACCACACCGTCCGGAGAACAGGTAACGCTCCGCAGCATCGTGACCACCGAAACAACCCGCGGGCCGATCCTGATCGACCGTAAAAATCAGCAGCGGGTGGTAACCGTCACCGCCAATATCGCGGGACGGGACATGGGCTCCGTGGCCGCGGACGTCCAAGACCGGTTGAATCAAATTCCGCGTCCCGTGGGATATGATCTGAGGGTTGCCGGAAATTTCGAAGAACAGCAAAAATCGTTCTCGGAACTGATCACGTCGCTGATGCTGGCGCTGGTGCTGGTGTACATGGTCCTGGCCTGTCAGTACGAATCCCTGCGCAATCCCTTGATCGTCATGGCATCCGTTCCCCTGGCGGCAATCGGCGTCCTGCTGATTCTGTTCCTGACGAATACGACCCTCAACGTCCAGTCGTACATCGGCTGCATCATGCTGGGCGGTATCGTGGTCAACAACGCCATTCTCCTGGTGGATCAGGCCGGCCAACTGTGTCAGCGGGGAATGGGCACGCGGGAAGCGGTCGCCGAAGCGGGACGGCGCCGGCTTCGCCCGATTCTGATGACGACGCTGACCACCATCCTTGCCTTACTGCCCCTGGCCCTGGGCATCGGGGAAGGCGCAGACGCCCAGGCCCCCCTGGCACGCGCGGTCATCGGAGGACTCACAGGGTCGACGCTGATTACGCTGGTCCTCATTCCCGCCGTTTATTCATTATTCCATCCCGAACCAAGGGCTCAACACAAATGAAGTTTTATGGCCGGAGCAAATTAGTAACTTGCGTGTTGCCGGTTCTTCCCGTTTTACTGACCGTGGGTTGTGCCCTGCTGGGGGAAAAGGACACCCACATAAGCTTGCTTCCAACCCCCCCTATGGAGGCTGATTATGATGTCAGTATAACGGAAATACCCCAGCCCCGGATGAACAACGCGGAGCCTTTATTTACCGTTTCAGAGAACGGACCGGTGGACCTATCCATCGAACAGGCAGTCATGCTGGCCATACAGAACAACCGTGACCTGCACGTGCAACAGATCAATCCCGTCATTGCCGGAACTTTCGAGCAGATCGAACGGGGAGAATACGACCCGGAGGTATTTGTGGGGCTGGAGTATGTTGAGGAAAGGTCGAGCGAAACGGCCCGATCCACCGGAACCCAGTTCAATGTGGAAGGAAGCGATACCGTTTCCTCTGCCGGACTTCGTCAGAAACTACCCACCGGAACAACCCTTGAGGCCACCATCGACCATCGCCGCAGTCTCTCCGACCGCACGCCCGAGCAGGAATCCGCCAGGGTCGGCCTCAGCCTCACCCAATCCCTGTTACAGGGATTCGGGCCGGCGGTCAATCTGGTCAGTATACGCCAGGCAGACCTCGAGACCCTCGCCAGTCTTTACGAGCTGAGGGGTTTCACCGAGACCCTTTTGGGGAATACGGAAATTGCCTATTGGAACTACCTGCTCGCCAACCAGGAAATCGAGATCTTTGAACAATCGCTGGCCGTCGCACGGCAGCAACGGGATGAAGTGGAGCTACACATCGAGGTCGGAACGCTTCCGGCGGTGGAGGCGGCAGCCGCCCGCGCCGAGGTCTCCAGGCGGGGGCAGGACCTCATCGACGCACGAAGCCTACTGGAGGAAAACCGCCTGAGACTTCTACGGCACATCAGCTCCGACCTGACCGGCCCCGTGGACCTCAGGATCAATCCGATCAGCCAACCCGGTACCGACCCGGAACCGGTCACGGATTTGGCGGACCGCCTTCAGCTCGCTGAACGATTCCGTCCGGACTTGAGGGAGGCCGTCGTCCGGCTGAACCAGAACCGTCTGGTAACGATCGTGACCCGCAACGGCCTGTTGCCGCGGTTGGAACTGTTCATGACGTTGGGAAAAACGGGTTTTGCCGATACCTTCTCAGATTCATTCCGTGAGCTGGACGGAAATACCTACGACGTCGCCGCTGGAATACGATTCAGCCAGTTCATTAGAAACCGGGCGGCTGAAGGGAGAGACCTGGCGGCCCGGGCGTCCAGGCGTCAGGCCGCCGAAGCGGTGGCCAACCTCCGGCAATTGGTCCAGCTCGATGTGAAGCTTGCCATCAATGAATTGGAGCGAGCCCGCCAGCAGATATCGGCGAGCAGGGCAACCCGCATCCTTCAGGAAGAAACATTGAACGCCGAAAAAGAGCGTTTCAACGTGGGATCCAGTACGGCCCTGCTGGTCGCCCAGGCCCAACGGGACTTACTCGCCAGCCAAATTGCAGAAGCGGAAGCGATTATCAGTTACCGAATTGCACTGGTTAGACTGTTCCTAGCCGAGGGCAGTTTACTAGAACGCCGAGGAATCTCGCTGGATCCTAAAGGCTTCCCTGGAAATTACTCCTTTCCCAATATAGACTGGAGATCGGATATAACCCGCTAATCCATTTTGAAAGACAGAGGTGTGATAAGAAATGTTTCATGACGAACAGGACATCTTAGCCTAGTCAATAAGAGGCAAAAAGCATCAGTTTCTTAATAAATTTTAATAGGAATTATCTTCCAAATTGAATGGTTATTCATGAGGATACAAGGTCTTATAATGTTTTTGATATAAGACAATGAGGTTGCACATTCTTTGCCTTTATTATTTTTGCAAGGAAAGATGGATGAACCTCCTATGAAACCAATGTACGAAGAAAGAGAGGAGAACATGCTGAAACGAAAACTGATTATGTCGGTCTTAACAGGCGGGTTGATATTTTCCGCCGGGTTAGGGTTTTCAGAAGAGCAGAAGAAAACGGAAAAACAAATCCAGGAACAAGAGAAAATTTACGGGAGTGAGCTGATGACCCCTAAAGAACGGGTGGAATTCCGGGAAAAAATCCGCGCCGCGAAAACCGTTGAGGAACGGGAGAATATCCGCCTAGAACACCACATTCACATGAAAGAACGGGCAAAAGAACGCGGTTTAACCTTGCCGGAGATGCCACCTGAGGGCGGCATGGGAAAAATGAAACCAGGCACAGGAATGGGCCCAGGAGGGGGTAAAGGGTCTGGCGGAGGTCCCAATCGCTGAATTAAATTTAACTCTTTGAAACCTTCGAGAGGGACGTCGTTTTTTTGGACGTCCCTTGACCCAATGGTTATCCACATTTACCCTTATATTCATGAATTCTTACCCTTAATCAATAATTCCACAGAAATCTAAGGTTAACCATTTTTAGATTCACAAAAGAGAAGGGTTTTTCAGGCATTATATGTTAGGTCAAGTCTAATTTTTTACACCTCTGAACTGTTGAGGGAAAATTATTTTAGCTATTGGGCCAGAAGGAAGAATCAAGGCTTACCTTCCCAGTGGGTCAGGCATCCCAAAACCTATGTATCAAACTTGACCGGGAAGGATTTATAAAAGGCTTTTTATTGCCAGGATGGGAGTGAGGCAGGGAATAGATTAGAGTTTTTATATTTATAATTTCCTGTGGTCCAAAGTCTAAATCAATTTTATGATCCCCTTTCGGATAGCATAAAATACAAGGCCAACCCGGTTATTCACCCCGATCTTTCGCATTACTTTAGTTTTGTGAGCATCCACGGTTGTGTAGCTTACACCCAGGATAGTGGCAACCTCCTTCACCGTGTTACTTTCAGCGAGGAGCTTTAAAACTTCTTGCTCTCTTTTGGTAAGGATGTTTTTGCTTTCATTTCTAATGAGATTTTTCATTATTTATTATTCACAATTTACTTTTTCTTTTCTGCAAACTCAACTGCGCCCACATGATTCCCTTCGAGAATATCAAGAAGTAGCCATCCTTCTGTTGGGGAGATTAAAGAAATACACTTTTCGTGCTGGAAGGCCGAACCGGGTTCGTTGGGGTTCTCTGGATTAATAAAATAAATATGGTTTTTGGATTTAAAACACCAGGTACACTTTTTGAGAGCTTCAGCAATCCAGGGTTCATCTCGTAATTGCTTTTTGGCAAGTTCCACCAACCAGGTCGGGTCGTAAGGTTCACACTCCAATTCTTCTCTCAAAGTTTGCATATGGATATTTCCAAGGGAAGTAGGAGCAACCATAAATCAGAATTCCAAATAATATAAGGATTTTTATCAATGAAAGGTTGGACCTTGCTTAATTTCTGATTTGAAATAGGTCAATTTTTTACCTAATTAAAATTCATTTATTTAATCTTTAAAACCTTAAGAGATTTATGTTATAATTAGTGTTTCGTCTTTCAATTGGGATGATAAAAAAATGGTTTTCTAATATGAACTCAGAATGTAGAAAGGAAAAATAAAAAATTAACATGCTAACCGAGGTCAGCAAACAAAATCTAAAGAGTATTGGAGGACTGATTCAGTCCTTCGGCGGTGAGATTGAAGAACTTGACCCTGATTCTCCAGTGTTTCTCCCCAACATAGGCGACCTTTTAAATAAAATTGACGAGATGGTAAAAGTGGCAAGGAATGTTCTGAAGGAGGGGTAATTAGGTCAATGACTGGACAAGATAGTAAGGAACTTGAGAGAGGGTTTCACAATGCAATCATTTTTTTTCAGTATCTTGGCTTACAAGGTTTGGTTGGTGTTGTCTTTGAGGAATTCGAACGCGATTTTTAACTTTTATATGGTTGGGGATCTCTTGTGCTTCAAGGAAATCCTGAACCTCTTTCCTTTTTTAGGCAAGGTCTGTGAGTTGGAAGACCCCCCAGAAAAGCTTCGTCGAGGAAAATGAGTTGGTGGGGGCCTTCGAACCGAGTGGATTTTCACTGATTTATATTCCCCTTCCCTGACTCCATAACAACCCTTGGAGATTGCGGCAGGCTTTGCGGTTTCATTCGGGCAAGTTCAATATCCTTATTTTTCGATTAACCCAGGCCCTAGAAGTTTCACCAAATGGATTTTTTATTTTAGAAAACATTCCCAAATCTAAGAAAATAGATTTTTCATCATTAACACCTGCTGAAATAAAAAGCATTAAAAATACCGGTACTGTCAATCATTTTGTGTGAAATTAGTGAACCAGGGTAATCGTTGGGTGACCTTTCCTACAGGCGTTTTCCTCCAAGCCAACTCCATCTTTAATGCTATAAAAGCCAGAAGTCTGTAGCAGGAACTTTCTCCCGCCACGATCTCCATGGGCTTGGTTCTTCGTTTAAACTCTTTGTTTAATCGCTCAATCACATTGGTGGTTCGAATCGATATCCATTCCTCCTGGGGAAATTTGTAAAAGGTCAAACACTTCTGGAGCGATTGAGAAAGGCATTGGGTTGCAGAGGGAAGCTCATCTTTCCAGGTTTTCTGGAAGACCTCCCATTGGGATTGGGCCTTAGGGTAGCTGGAGGCATAGAAGATGCTTCGAAGATCATCAGCCACCTCCTGCTTGTGTCGGGATGGAACCTTGGCTAAAACGTTTCGGGCCACGTGCACCTGACAACGCTGTACATCCGCTTTGGGAAACTCTTCCTCAAACACTTTCTCCAACCCCGGCAATCCATCCATAACCCCAAGTTGAACTGCCTCACCCTTTAACCCCCGGCTCTTTAAATCCCGAAACATCTCCCGCCAATTGCTCGCAGATTCCTTATCCCCAGCCTGCATCCCCACCACATGCTTGACCCCTTGGGCATCCACCCCAATGGCCACCAATACCGCCACCTTCTCAATTCCACCCGATAAACGCATCTCAAACAGTACCCCATCCACATACAGGTACTTGATCGAAAGATCAGATAAATCGCGGGTTCGCCAGGCATCCACCGCTTGGGTTAATTCCTTATTCGCCAAGCTCATTTCCGTGTGAGAGATGTTCCTTCCCAATAGCCGCTTAGAAATTAACTGTAGCGACCGGGTCGACACCCCGGTTAAAAATAAAAGCGATACATCCTCCTTGATCTGGGATTCATAGCGCTGATAGCGCGGCAGCACCTGGGTCCTGTATTTCCCCAGCCGATCCCGCGGATTCGATACACAAACTCCGCCGATGCCTTTGAGGGTAAACCCTCTTGCATAATAACCATTTCGATGGTTGGGTCTGCCCCGTTTCCCTGTCCGCTCATAGCGGCTACGGCCTAAAAAGAAAGTAATCTCCGATTCCATGAGCTCATTTAAAAACGGCTCATCGATTCTCTGACATCCACACGTAACAGCTCGAATATCTTTGCAGGTGCCTCAACAATTTGATTTAAAAACTCTCGAATTTGTGGTACGTTGATACTGAGTTCCATCATGGCGTTTTCCTCCTTGATTGGGTTTGAACACTTTATCTTGGTTGGAAAACGCCATTTTTTCAACCCTCAATTTCACACATAATACTTTACACTATCCAAATAATATCATCATGGAAACCCCTTTTTTAAGAAGCTCCATTTGTTTATCCCAGTCCGTGTTTTTGAATAGGGATTTAATATCGGGGTGACTGGCCATAAAAATTTCATAGAAGCGATTAATAAAATTGGGATTTGAAATGCATCGGGCATAACTTTCTTTCGGTTCAGGCATTTCCTTCTCCTCTTTGGTGTCTATTACTTAATAATAACGAGAATTTTCATTTTTGCAAAATTAATAACCCAACCCTAAACAGAAACCCTTTTTTCTAATTTTGATGGGTTTTATTTGGTTGCTTCGAATTGATGGATAGTTAGGGAGTGTGAAGCAAGGGGTCTACAACTGAACTAATGGCCTGCCCTCGGACTTATCAATGGATGGTATTATTACACTTTTTTAATCACCTTATTCCCGGCACCAAGGGCAAACGGGGACTCCTTCAACCAAAACATGATTTTCTCCGCGGGTAAGGGGTAGCATACCAAAAACCCCTGGCCCATATCACAACCCAAGGCGGCTAACTGATCCCAAATATCCTGAGATTCAATTCCTTCAGCCACCACTTTCAAACCAAGGTTGTGACCTAAATCTATGGTAGAACGGACGATCACCGAATCGCTTGGGTTGGTCAGGATGTTGGTAATAAAGGATTTGTCGATTTTAATGCTTGTAACGGATAATTCCTTAAGGTAGGCCAGTGAGGAATAACCGGTTCCGAAATCATCGATGGAAATACTTACCCCCATTCCATTGAGTTTTTTGACAATTTCCACTGCCCGAGAGGGATTGAGCATAATGGCGCTCTCGGTAATCTCTAACTCCAGACTTTCGGCTTTAACATTGTAGGCTTTTAGTTTTTCATCGATCCACTCCGGGAACTGAGGATCGTGTAAACTCGACGCGGAAATGTTAACCGCCATGTTTAATTCAAAACCCTCTTGTTGCCAAAGCTTAAATTGCCGGAGGGCCGCGTTGATTACCCATGATGTTAAAGGTTTGATCAATCCGGTTTGTTCGGCCAAAGGAATAAAAATATCGGGAAACTTGGTTTCTTCTCGACCGTGGGGCCAACGGACCAGCGCCTCTACCCCCCGGATTCGATTTGTGGAAAAATCTACCTTGGGCTGATAGTACAGCATCAGTTGTTCACTTTCAATCGCTTTTCGAAGTTCTCCCATGAGTTTAAGACGGTCCAGACTTCTCTGATCCTGATCCGGGTCGTAAAAGGCAAAACCGCTTTTGGTACGCTTGGCCCGGTACATGGCCACATCCGCAAGGCGCATTAGGGTTTCAACATCTTTGCCGTCTTCTGGAAAAACCACAACACCCAAGCTTGCTCCCACCGTCAACCTGTGCTCACCGATAACAATCGCTTTTTCCCCCACGTTGAGAATCCGATGTGCGACCATGCTTGCTGCGGAGTGATCCCTTACTGGATATAGCAATACACCAAACTCATCTCCGCCCAGGCGGGCAATAGTGTCCGCACCACGCAAGACTTCATTCAGCCGTGTAGCCAAATGCTGCAAAACAAGATCACCTACATGGTGGCCGAGGGTATCGTTAACCTCCTTAAATCGATCAAGATCCATCATGATTAAGGCCAGGCGTTTGTTCTCCCGCATAGCCAAAGGAATCGCTTTTTTTAAACGATCAATAATTAAGGAGCGATTCGGAAGGGCGGTTAGGCTATCATGCATGGCCTGATGCCTCATGGCCTGTGACAGTTCTTCTGCTTTATTAAGCGCAATCTCTTTCGATTCAATCTCTGAACGGAGAACCGTTTGCATGGCTTCATCAGCCTTGACCCTATCCAGAATTTGGTTTCTCTTTTTGGACTCCCGATCGGCCAGAACTGCGTAAAAAACCGTACAAAGGATCAGGAAAGGAATCTGGAGCAATAAACCACTCTTCTCAATAATATTTCCGGGTTCGGTCTGAAGGAGCAGGACCAGATAAACGCCCACCATGATTAACCCATTGATCACCACCGAGTTTCCCCCTTTCCCCAGGGTTGTCAAAAGGATAATCAAGAAGTAGAACAGAACCAAATTTGTTGATGAAAATCCCGCGATAAACATTGCCCCGGTAATAATGAGGGAATCCCCAATTACCAGAATCATATCGAACATTTTTTTTTCGAAAAAACGAAGGGGAATGAACATTAACATGACATTAGAAATAAAATACAGGAGGGTAATGCTGCTGATTTCCCAGGAAAGGACGAGTCGCCCAGAATGAAATAACATCAGATAGGATAGTGCAATGATGAGGAGCCATCGCAGCCAAATAATGGTACCACGCTTATCTTTATTCGGAGAGTTGAATTTCAAAGGAAAACTCAAAATCATTCAATAGGTTAGAATACAAAAAAGTATATCATTTTTTTGGTTTTTGTCACTGGAACCAAAGAACAAAGGTTTTTCCCTGTTGAAGGGGGAAGAAAGGACGTTAAAAATAAGGTTTTTTTTGAAAGAAAAATCCTTTGGAAGCGTCTGTAAATAAATCCCTTTTACATTGAAAAGATTTCAAATACCGAGGGAACTTTGGAGGGTGATTTCCCCCAACTGGGTCTCCCTACACCTTCTCTTCCCTTTTTTTCAACGCCCAGGAACGGACACCCCATGCGGCAAACCCTATAACCACAATCACCATTCCCAAAATCGCAAACGTCATGGGACTTGGGTTCCGAACCGCATAAATAATCCGGTCTACACCAATGGCAAGGGCCATTAGTCCCGGGGTCAACCCGATGAGGGTTCCCAACATATAATCGGAAAAACGGATATGAGAGGCTCCCGCCACCATATTAATAACCGTAAAAGGGGCAACCGGAACAATCCGAACCGTAGCCACAGCAATAATGCCTCGGCGGGCAAACCATTGGCTTAGTTGGTTTATTTTTTTTCCACCAAATTTTCGAAATAAATCCCTGCCCATAAAATGCCCAACCTGATAACTGACGGCAGAACCGATTAAACAACCCACCCAGCTGTATAAAAACCCCTCAAAGGTTCCAAAGACCAGAAGGGTTCCAACCATTAGAAACGTGATGGGGATTCCAATTACGCTAGCGAGCATAAATAGGCCTGGAACAACTATATAAACAAAACGGGTTTGATGGACCATCTCCAACCATTGGGCAATCTGCTCCCCATTTATCAAATTTCCTAAGGGCGTCCAAATCCAGGCGGCCCCCAAGGCAAGGATAAAAGACAGAAGGAAAGCAAAACGAAGGCCTAAACGGGAGGCTGGTTTAATTTGCTCCTTAGGAATAAAAAAATTTACTAAGCCCTCCGGCTCAATGGGGCGCTCGGGATCAATGACAGCGGAGTCGGGAATTTCTCTGTCAATGGTATCGGGGACCTGTTCGTTCAAATGATGAAAGGTTCTTGAATTCCCCTGAAGGGATTCAATGGTCGAAATCAATGACCCCTTTGTTTCAAAAACCTGCCTCACCTTTTCCGGATCAACCCCCAGGTGTCCCCCCAATAACCGGTTCCTAACCCCGATGATTCCCGTTTGCAATCTTTTACTTTCAACACCCTCAATGGCCAGATCACACTCGGTGTCTAACCCCATGGAGTGGTTACTTAAATTAGAAGAGCCTACACGAATAAAAAGGTCATCCACAATAAGAACCTTTGCATGAACATTAAGAAATTCATTCCCCTTTCCTGGCAGGGCCGGATAAAAAACTCGAAGCTTTCCATAACGATCCGCGGTCCGAACCCTTTTAAGCAATCGATACCTTAAAACATCCATCGTATTCTGCTCCAGCCAACCGATGGTTTTTTTTGGGAGGACCAACAATACTTCCGGTCCATTTTTCTCTTCAAGCTTTTGGATCAGTGCCTCGCCAATTGCATTAGAGGTAAAATACTGGTTTTCAATGTAAATATAATGATGCGCAGTTAGAATAGCATCACGGTATAAGGACTCCACCTGACGGGTTTCCTGAATTTCTCCAAAGGCGGGCTGGGTTAAAGAAATACCCACATCAACATCTTCAAAATCTGCCTTTATCCCCTCGGGCCAAAGATTTTCCTGTGGATATTCCAAAAAGGATATTTTTCTTTCTGTGGCCCGGGCCCATCGGTTTCGAGCCAAATCTCCCAAAACTCGGGCCGCATCACCCTCCACCATCATTTGGACATCGTGAAAGGGAGGGGACTGTTTTCCATCTGATTCTACACGCCTGGGGTCATCCAGCCGATGTTCAGGGGTATCCCATCGAGCCTTGCACAAGTCGATTCCCCCCGCAAATGCAATCGAATCATCAACAACCACCACTTTTTGATGGTGGGATCCTCCGATGGGTTGTTTCCCGTCCAATTGGAAATCGATCCGTTGATGGGTTTTCCAATCCAGTTTATAAATAGGAAGCCATTCCCTCTCAAGGGCAAAAAGAATTGCAAAATCCCAGGCCAGGATATAGACCTGTAACTCTTTTTTCCGCGTTACAAGATCATTTAAAAATTGGACGAAAGGTTTATCCTGGGTTTCTCCCTTCTCGCCCCGTGTCAATCGCAATTGGCTATCAATATCCCAGGCCAAAATAAAAATGGAGTGCCTGGCCTTTTCAAGAACGGTTTTTAATGTTGAAAAATAAGACGCCCCATCAATGAGAACCGAGGAACGGCTGGCTCGGGCAATTCGCCAACAATTTTTACCTTTTTGCAGAATATTTCTTTGAGGCATAAAGGATAAGGGTCAGTGGAGGAAATGAATGATAGTGATATTTAATTTTTTATGGGCATTACCTAATTAAGTGACCCTCTCCCTTTTCCAGGTGAGTTTTAATATAAACTTCCGGTAAATTCCAATCTTGAGCTCCTTGTATAACCACCCTCTGGTAATCATTCGAGGGATGTCCGGGTCGTTCTCCCGTTCGGAAATACATCCAAGCCCTGGAGGTCCGGCCCAAATGATCGTGAACCTCCACCGTTTTCCGGGTGTACCTCTTTGGATATCCTTCAAAGCGGTCTAAGCTTTTTAAACAGGCCGGATCGATTTCATAGAGCCCACCCCAGACAGTTGAACCCGGGGACTGAATAACATTAGCAACCGGACCCTTACGAGCTTTGGAAAACCCGTCATAAAGGAACTGAAACCCCTTCAGTTTCACTTTGGCTATGGGATTGGCTGAAGGACACCTATCTTTCATTTGGTGTTGATTCATATTTGAACCGTAGGCAAAGTAAACCATTTTAATTTCAAAGAAGGGAATATGGGTTTTTTTTGCCCCAACCTCTCTTCCCTATCCCTTTACTCCCTACCGCCTCCTAAGAGTTCTAATCTCCCCCTTTTGGGGTGTCTGCATCAAAATCCATTAAATCCCCCGATTCCGTTCCCAAACCCGCCCGAAACGACTGCTCCATTGCTCGAAGCCTTTTTAGACGCCCGGAATCCCCCCCAAAATTCTGCTTGAGCAGTTCTTTACACAGGGCTAAGCCACGTTTGAAATGCTCCGGGTGTGTCTCATCCATCAGATGACACCAGGTAATATAAACAAGGAACTCCCCAAAAGCAAAAGCCTCGGGATGACGTAAACCGATCCCCACCAGTTCATGATAGGCATCTGAAGCCTCCTTCCCTGCACTGTTGGAAAACCGGTCCTCCGCGGCCACCGCCGCTGCAAGGTCCTCCCCCAGCTCGCTGGAGACCTGAACCTGCGCAAAAACCTGTCGGGCTTCAACCGCCGGATCAAACTGCATGGTTTATTCTTCTCCCTTCATTTTATGGCTCATCGTGGAAGTGAGTGGGTAAATTTTGTCATTACCCGCCTGTCCGGCGGGCACTTGCAGGCAGGGGAAAGCGAAAATCCAGACCCTTCCCGTCATTCCCGCGAAAGCGGGAATCCAGAAGATGTTGATTTTTTGAATCCTGGATTTCCGATAAAACCATTCGGGAATGACGAACTGGATTTTGCAGGAACCTCTAATACTTCAAAGGCTTCAACCAAAGAATGACTTTGACTTGACCCTTGCCCTGTATGGACCTTAAACACTTTTTAACAATTTTTACCCACTCGATTACACGAAGACCCTATTTATTAAAGAAATAAATAATGGCCCATATTCCGCATAGACACATCTTTTTGGGGGTAAAAAAGGGGTCTAAGCCCCGATGGCGCCTCTATTTTTTGGATTTAATTTTTCATATCAATATGTTAGCTTGGTCCGACCCCCACCCGTTCTTCTTGTGCTCCCTAAAACTTGCAACTAAAGACCCAAAAAAGAAAAAAGAAAAGAAAAGGAAAAGAAAAGAGGTCAAATCTCGTCTTGAGTCATGTTTGAAAAGAAAAGGGGTCAAATCTCGTCTTGAGTCATGTTTGGGGATTATGGTAGGCTCTGCTCATGTCCCGTCCACTTCGAATCGAATATCCCGATGCCTATTACCACGTCATGAACCGGGGTCTGGCCTATCAGAAAATTTTCACTGATCGGGTAGACCGAGAATTGTTTTTAAACCTTCTGGGTGAATGCCATCAGATGTGGGGCATTGAAGTGTTTGCCTATTGTTTGCTGGGAAATCATTACCACGTTCTTCTTCAAACCCCCCAAGCCAATCTATCGCGAATCATGCGTCACTTGGATGGGTTGTATACCCAACGTTATAATAGGAGACATCATCGGGATGGTCCGCTGTTCAGGGGTAGGTACAAAG